>JBAUZR010000665.1:0-5942 GCA_049585375.1 Acidobacteriaceae bacterium | reverse complement strand
GCGAACTTCAGGCCGCGCTCAACGGCTTCCTGAGCTGCCTGGTCAAGCTTGGATTTGGTGAGGAAGTAGCCGCTCGCCCTTTTCAGGATTTTCTTGCGGCGGTCGCTGCGTTTAGTCCCACGTTTTACGCGAGGCATGGGGTTCTCTCCTTTGAGTTACCGGGTGTGGCGGCTGGAGGCGGGAGGGCCTCTTCACTCGCTCTGCTTACCAGATCCACTCCTCGCCACCACGGTCGAAACCGTTACGGTCGAGGGGAGCCTCCCGCATGGGAGGCCCGGAAAGATCAGGCGTAGGGAATCATGCGGGCCACCTTCTTATGGTCGGCGTCCGAAACCAGCACGCTGTGAGCCAGCTTGCGCTTGGTTTTGGTCTCCTTCGACGTAAGAATGTGCCGCATTTTCGACTGGCCGCGCTTGAATTTGCCCGTGCCGGTCTTTTTGAAGCGCTTCGCAGCGCCCCGATGCGTCTTGAGTTTAGGCATGGTTTCCTGCTTACAAAATGCGTAAAGACAACATTTGCTAGTGTATCGGAATCGGCAGGGGGCGTAAAGACAGGGCACGGCCAGCTTGGCCTCGGGAGTAGCATTTGTGCTGGCGGGTTTTGGCAACAGGAGACGGGTAATGGAGATACAGGAACAAAGGATAGCGAAGGCCCTTGATGGCTTCCGCATAGAAATCCCCTCCTGGGGATTCGCCAACACCGGCACCCGCTTCGGCAAGTTCCACCAGCCCGAAGCCGCTACCAGCCTCGAAGAGAAATTCGCCGACGCCGCCCAGGTCCACAGCCTCACCGGCTCCTGCCCCACCCTCGCCCTCCACGTCGAGTGGGACCTGCCCAACGGACGCGGCGACGTCCCCCGCATCCAGGCCCTCGAGCGTCAGCATGGAGTCCGCGCCGGCTCCGTCAATCCCAACCTCTTCGAGCGCCAGGAATACAAATTCGGGTCCATCTGCAATCCCGATCCCGCCGTCCGCCGCATGGCCCTCGATCACCTCCTGGACAGCGTTGAAATCGGAAAGGCGCTGCGCTCGCGCGACGTGTCGCTCTGGCTCGCCGACGGATCGAATTATCCCGGCACGCAAAGCATCCGCCGCCGCATTGACTGGATGGAAGAGGCGCTCTCCGCGACCCACGCCGCGCTCAGTCCCGAGCAGCGCCTGCTCATCGAATACAAGCCCTTCGAGCCCGCCTTCTACCACACCGACGTCGCTGACTGGGGCATGGCCCTGCTGCTCGCCCGCCACGCCGGCCCCCAGGCCGTTGTCCTGGTCGATACCGGCCATCACTATCAGACCCAGAACATCGAGCAGATCGTCGTCTGGCTGCTTCGCGAAGGTGTCCTCGGTGGATTCCACTTCAACGACCGCCGCTACGCCGACGACGACCTCACCCTCGGCTCCATCGACCCCTATCAGGTCTTCCGCATCTTCCACGAGATTCTGTCGTTCACAGAGAACCCGGCTGTTCAAAAGCGCGAAGCGCCCAAAGCCTCCGGCGGCCAGCCGGCGGACGGCCAGCCGGCGTACATGATTGACCAGAGCCACAACCTCAAAGGCAAGCTCGAAGCCATGGTGCAGACGGTCTGCGCCGCCCAGGAAATCTACGCCCGCGCCGCATTAGTCGATCGCGACGAGCTGTCCGAATTGCAGGAAGCCTGCCGCCTGGTCGAAGCCGAGGAGTGTCTCCGCCGTGCCTTCTGGACCGACGTCCGCCCCGCCGTCCGAGCCTGGCGCAAAGAACACGGTCTCCCCGAAGACCCGCTCACCGCGCTGCGCGAGAGCGGCTATGTCGAGCGCATTCGCGCCGAACGCGGTGCCCGCAATGCCAAAGCTGTCTCCAGCTACGCCTGAAAACAGGCGGTGCGTTTCCCGAGTCGTCAATTCACGCCGTCGGAATATCCAGCCCAATCGACTGCATCAGCTTCAGCGCGTTGCTGGTCTGCACAATACCCGGTTTCAGCCGGTAGTCGAAATGGAGCCGCCCATCCTTCATGCTGTCTTCGAAGTGAGTGTTGGCGGCGGCGCCAGGCATCGTCTCCGGAATCGCCGTCAGAGCCAGATCGTGCGTCGTCACCAGGCCGATCGCACCGCGCCGCACCAGCGCCGTCACCACGTGCCGAGTGCCCTCAAACCGATCGTGAGAATTGGTCCCGGACAGCAGCTCGTCCAGCAAAAACAGCAGCGGCGTGGACCCGTCCGCAAGGTCGGAGAGAAGCTTCAGCCGCTGAATCTCCGCATAAAAGCGAGAGACCCCACCCTGCAGCGAGTCGAGAACGCAGATCGAGGCGCCCACCGCCAGTGGCGACATCCGCAGCGAAGCAGCCCGCACCGGCGCTCCAGCCTGGGCGAGCACAGCGTTCAGCCCAATAGCCCGCAGAAACGTGCTCTTGCCCGCCATATTCGGCCCGCTCACAATCAGCATCTGCGGTGCACGGCTTCCTTCCTGAGAACAGCCCAGCCTCAAATCGTTGCCCACCGCCTTCGCCGCAGGCAGCAGTGGATGGGCAAGGCCGCGGGCTTCGAAGCACGGGCTTTCCGCAGTGAACGTCGGAAACGGATCGGCGGGATGCTCAAACCCATACCCAGCCAGCGAAGAAAGAGCTTCGAATTCACCAACAGCAGCCAGCCATCCCCGAATCGCTGGCCCAAACCGCTGCTGCCACCGCTCAGCAGCCAGCGTGAACTGCGCGTCGTAAAAGGCGAGTCCCAGGATGATTCGGGTGAAAAGATTGTGGCGCCCCTCCAGCCAGTCGGCAATCCGACCCAGACGCGCAACCGCGACCGAAGCCGGAATGTGGCGCGTATCGAGTGAAGCCCGCAGATCGCGCAGCAACGGCGCGGCGTACGGCTCCCGTTCCAGAAGATCGAGGACTTCAACAAGCAGGCGAAGGTCCTCCGCAGCATGTTCAACGGCGCCGGCCGCGGCGTCCACCCGGACCTTCAGCGTGCGGCTGATGCCGTAATTCAGGAGCGACAAAACGAGGAAGCCCCACCACAGCGGCCCGGAAAGGGCGACATCATAGCCATAGCCGCGAGTGATCAGGTCAATGCTGTGTACGAGCCAGACAGCGCCGACCCCCATCCAGGCAAAGCCAAGCACAAAGAGAATCCAGGGCAGCGAGCGTGAGCGGAAGGTGGCCGCAGCTTCGCCCCACGCGGCAAGCGCATCAGGATGAACACCAAGCCGCACCGTCTCCCCGGCGGCGAACAGCTGCTCACGCAGAGGCAGGCGCGGGCGAAGATCGGTGACAGCCGCCTGGCGAGCGAGAACCGTCTCAGGCGCAGCGGGTTTGAGGAGCCATTCAGTCAGCTTCTCCTCACCGGCCCGTGTCCGCGCCGTGCACAGAAGTTCGAACAGCCCGCCCGCACCGAAAATGTCGAGGTCGCGAGCGTACGGGTGATCGGGTGAAAGGAAGCGCTCGCCGGTCTCGCCGGTGCCGGCCCATTCGTGGTTCAGGCGGGCGAGACCGCGTGCGTAAAAGTCGGCGATGCGCTGGCGCTTCTGCAGACGGCGCAAAACCCGCTCGTGGACGACGAGCAGAGCGATAAAGATCCCAATGGGGATGAGCAGCAGCAGATAAAGCGAAGGCGCGCGGAGGATGAAAACGGCGACCCCGATGCCAAGCAGAAAATCGGCAACCTTGGCAGTGCCCAGCCAAACGTGGCGGCGCTGCTCGCGGGCCAGATGCTGGTCATTGTCGGCGAGACAGCGGCGATAGAGGATGGCGGGAGCTTCAGCGGAATTGGCTTCGGAGCCGGCAGGCGCGGGCATGGATCCCATGATCGCGCGTCTAGCTCATCGCCGGGACGGACGCCATCTCTTCGAGGATAGCCTCAGTAGCCGCGACCGGATGGAGTGCCTGGGTGATGGGGCGACCGATGACCAGAAAGCTGGCTCCCGCGGCGAGAGCGGCAGCCGGGGCGGCCACGCGTTTCTGGTCGCCGATCGCTGCCCCGGCCGGCCGAATGCCGGGGATGACGAGGGTGGCCTGTGGATAGAGCCTTCGGAGAACTCCGACTTCTTCGGCGGAGGCGACCAGACCGGTGATACCGGAATCAGCAGCCAGGGCGGCAAGCCGCTGAACCTGGTCGGCGGGTGTCGTTGTTATACCGATGGCTGCGAGCTGCACCGGATCCATGGAGGTGAGGACGGTGACGGCCAGGAGTTGTGGCGGGTTGGGCAACGAGGCGGCAGCTTCCGCGGCTGCGCGGAGCATGGCAGGTCCTCCGGCGGCATGGATTGTGAGGAGTTTGGCGCCGGTGGCGGCAGCGGAGCGAACGGCAGAGGCAACGGTGTTGGGGATGTCGTGCAGCTTGAGGTCGAGGAAGACGGAAAAGCCGCGACTGCATAGCTGGCGAACCAGCGAAGGACCTTCGGCGCAGTAGAGCTCAAGACCAACCTTGAGCCACCGGACATGTCCGTGGAGTCGATCGGCGAGCGCGAGAGCGGGCTCGGCAGAAGGGACGTCGAGGGCGACGATCAGGCGCGAGTCCATTGAAAACAGGGTACAGCGTTCGGCGATCGGCGGACAGGAAGCTATGACCCTGCTGGCAAGGATTGGGTTCATCGAGTCTGCCTCGGATCTACAGTCGGCGCGATCGGGGATGATGCCGGGAGATCGGCAGCACGGAAGTTGAGCCCCCGAGTAATGACACTTTTGCTCTATTGACCTTTCTGCTACCCCATGGGAATGCTGAAGTAGAGCAGAATTGCGCCTCATACGGCTGCGAATGCCGAAAGTCCAGAGACATAAACAGGACCTGACCGAAGAGAAGCGGCGTGTGTTTCCTGCATTCAGGGAATACCGCCGAGGCGGTTGTAAGGCGGAATCCGCGGGAAAAAGGCCGGCTGGAACAGATTAGCCGCGCCATTGAACGAAACACGCGGAGTGCCGAAGAAAAGACAAAGGGGACGTTTGCTGTGAGTGCTGCCAAAGCCACCATTGAATCGCGGCTGGATTCGATTCGCACGGTTAATTTCTTTTCTCCGGAGCCCTCCGCGCCGGCGAGCGCGGCCGAAGTCACCGAAAGTCTGGCCATTTTGCCACCCTTTCAGCCGGAATCGCCCCAGGTTACGCCGGAAGCAGCGGCTGAGAGCGACGGCCTCTTTCACGGACCGGAATACCGGCCACGATCCACATCGGAGCTGGGCATCCGGCGGGCGGTGGTCGATGAGCTGGCGCTGAAGACGATGTACGTGTGCGGCGCGCTCTCGACGCGGGATCTGGCGCGCCATCTGCATGTAAGCCAGCCGGTCGCCGACCAGCTGGTGCACTGGATGCGGACAGAGCAGCTTTGCCAGCTGACAGGGATGGTGGGTAACGTGCCGACCATCGCCCTGACGGCGCAGGCGCGCACGCGCGCCCTGGAACTGCTGTCGCAATGCCAGTACACCGGCGCGGTGCCGGTTTCGCTGGCCAGCTACGTGGCCCAGGTGCGGAAGCAGAGCGTCCGCAAGGTGGTTGTGCGGAAGCCCGATGTCGAACGGGCCTTCGACAATCTGGTGATCGATGCGAAGATCCTGGGACAGATCGGGACAGCGTTGAATTCGGGCTCGACGATCTTTGTTCATGGACCGGCTGGCGTGGGCAAGACGGCGATCGCCGAGACCATGTCGCGAGTGCTGGCCGAGGACGATGTGTGGGTGCCGCATGCGATCGAGGTGGATGGGCAGCTCATCGTGCTCTACGATCCCGTGATCCACAAGGAAATGGAAGGGCCCGGAGGTGAGACCTGCGACGCCCGCTGGGTCCGGTGCCGGCGGCCATCGGTACTGGTGGGCGGGGAACTGACCATCGACATGCTCGATCTGCAGTTCAACGCCAACGCGAAGTACTACAGCGGCCCGATCCAAATGAAAGCAAATAATGGGGTTCTGATCGTGGACGACTTTGGGCGTCAGCGCGTGCGTCCTGAGGAACTGCTGAACCGCTGGGTCGTGCC
>JBAUZR010000664.1:0-5427 GCA_049585375.1 Acidobacteriaceae bacterium | reverse complement strand
GCAGGACAGGCCGGGCCGTCGCTGGCGCATCGCCTCGCCAAAGCGGGATGGAAGGTCGCGATCGTGGAGCGCTACTTGTTTGGCGGAACGTGCGTGAACAGCGGCTGCACGCCGACTAAGGCGATGGTGGCCAGCGCGCATGCCGCGCATCTGGCGCGCCGCGGTGGAGATTTTGGCGTGAGCGCAGGGCCGGTGAAGGTGGACATGCGCGCCGTGAAGGCGCGCAAGGACGCGATCGTCGAGCCGTCGCGAAACGGAGTAGAGAAGAGTCTCCGCGAGGAGAAGAACTGCACCGTCTTTACGGGAACGGCGGCGTTTACGTCTCCGACGACGATGCAGGTGGGCGACGCGACGCTGGAGGCGCCGAAGATTTTTCTGAATGTGGGCGCGCGGCCGGCCGTTCCCAAAATGCCTGGAGTGGATTCGGTTCCCTTCCTGACCAGCACAACGATTCTTGGCCTGGAAGAGCTGCCCGAGCACCTGATCGTGGTGGGCGGCGGGTACGTGGGGCTGGAGTTCGCGCAGATGTTTCGCCGCTTTGGTTCGGCGGTGACGATCGTGGAGAGGAGCGCGCGCCTGGCTCCTCATGAGGACGAGGACGCGTCGCGGGTGGTCGAGGAGATCTTCAGGGCGGAAGGGATTGCGGTGCGCACAGGCGCGAACTGCATTCATCTGGAGGGACGCGGGCAGCAGTTAACGGTGGGACTGAAATGCGACGAGGGCGAGCCGCATGCTTCCGGTTCGCATGTGCTGCTGTCCGTGGGCCGCGTGCCGAACACCGACGACCTGGGTCTGGCCGCCGCCGGGATCACCCTGGATCAGCATGGCTATATTCCCGTGGATGATGAGCTGCGTACCAGCGTTCCGGGGATCTACGCTCTGGGCGACTGCAACGGCAGGGGCGGTTTCACCCATACGTCTTACAACGATTTTGAGATCGTTGCGGAGAACCTGCTGGATGGCGGGTCGCGACGGGTGAGCGATCGCATCTTCGCCAGTGCCACCTACATCGATCCGCCGCTGGCGCGGGTCGGGATGTCGGAAGAGGAAGTGCGCAAGACTGGCAGGCCGGCGCTGGTGGGCATGCGTCCGATGACGAAGGTGTCGCGCGCCATTGAGAAGGGCGAGACGTTTGGATACATCAAGGTCCTTGTGGATGCGGAGACGCGGAGGATTTTGGGCGGGACGGTCTTTGGCACGGGCGGGGATGAGGCGGTCCACTGCATTCTCACGGCGATGTATGCACGTCAGCCCGCTTCGCTGCTCACGCATTCGGTCCATATTCATCCGACGGTGGCGGAGCTGATCCCGACGACGCTGGAGAACCTGAAGCCGCTGCAGTAAGGCGGGCGCTTGCGTTCGGCGGCGGCCTGGAGCGAATCTGATGAGAGATGCGCGCCGCTGTTCTGCACCATCCCGCACCCAATGCCGACCGCCCGCTGGCGATTGAAGAGCGGCCTGTGCCGGAGCCCGGCTCGGGCGAAGTGCTGCTGAAGGTAGAGGCGTGCGGCGTTTGCCGCACCGATCTGCACATCGCGGCGGGAGAGCTGAAGCCGCTGCGCGCCGCGGTAACGCCGGGGCATCAGATTGTGGGGCGGGTCGAGAAGCCCGGCCCGGGCGTGGATGGCGTCACGGTCGGTGCCCGCGTGGGCGTCTCGTGGCTGGGCGGCACGGACGGAACCTGCCCCCTCTGCCGCAAAGGGCGGGAGAATCTCTGCGATCATCCCACGTTTACCGGATATTCAGTGGACGGAGGCTATGCCGAATACGCAGTGGCCCGCGCCGACTTTCTGATTCCGCTGCAGGACGATTCCGCCGCCACCGATCTCGCTCCCCTGCTGTGCGCCGGGATCATCGGCTTTCGCAGCCTGCGGGTGGCGGAGGTTGCGCCCGGGGATCGCGTAGGACTGTTCGGCTTCGGAGCGTCGGCGCACCTGGCCATCGAGGTGTTGAAGGCCTGGAACTGCGAGGTCTACGTCTCGACGCGCGGCGCTTCGCACCAGCAACTAGCGCGCGATCGCGGCGCCACCTGGGTGGGCGATGCAACGGAGCGTCCGCCGGTGCCGCTGGACTGCGCCGTGACCTTCGCGCCGAGCGGCGATGTGGTGCTGGCTGCGCTGGCGTCCCTGCGCAAGGGCGGCATTGTGGCCATTAACGCGATCCATCTCGATCGAATCCCGGAGTTCGACTACGATTCGCTGCTGTGGGGGGAGCGCCAGTTGCGCAGCGTGGCCAACATGACGCGGCAGGACGGCCGCGACTTTATTGCTTTGGCGGCGAAGATCGGAATCCGCCCGCGCACGACGGTGTTTCCGCTCGACAAGGTGAACGAGGCGCTGCAGGCTGTGGCGAATGACGGAGTGGATGGCGCCGCGGTGGTTGTTCCCTAATCTGTAACAAGCATGAGCGTAAACCCGTCGTAGCCCTTGCGACCCACGGTTTGCACTGTGGTTGCGGTCACCCGCGGTTCGCGACGAATGGCCTCGTTCATCTCGTGAATGCCGCGGGAACTGGTGTCCCGAGCCGGCGGCTTCACCACGGCGCCTCCGCGGACCACATTGTCGACGAGGATGGCGGTACCTGGGCGCGAGAGCCGCACGGACCACTTGAAATAGCCGGCGGCGTTCTCTTTGTCGGCATCGATGAAGATGAAATCGAAGGGGCCTGTGAGTTGGGGAAGCGTTTCGAGGGCGGGTCCGAGCCGCTGTTCCACGAGATGGGAGAGGCCGGCGCGGGCGATGTTTTCGCGGGCGACGTTCAGGTGGGTTGCGTCTGCTTCGAGGGTGACGAGGTGGCCGTCTGCCGGCAGCGCGCGCGCCAGCCAGATGGTACTGTAGCCGCCCAGCGTGCCGATTTCCAGAATCCGGCGCGCTCCCTGCATCTTCGCCAGCAGATGAAGGAACTTCCCCTGACTGGACGTGACAGCGATATCGGGCAAGCCGGCCGCCGCGCTCGCCGTTTGGGCTGCGTCGAGCATGGGATCGGGCGGGATGAGAAGATCTTCGACATACTGATCGACCTTCGTCCATCGCGGATTGTGCATTTTCAAGGACACGCGAAAATTCTCCTGGGGACCTTAGGCCGAAACCAGCTCAGAGAAATCGGCGATCTTCGAGAAAGCACCCTGCACTCTGCCGATCAGCTGAAGCCGATTGCCACGCAATGACTTGTCGTCGACCATCACCATCACTTTGTCGAAGAACAGGTCCACGTGCGGTCGCAATGTAGCAATCTTCTCAAGTGCCTCGCGATACTCCTGCTTCCTTTGCAACTCCTCGACCACGGGTGCCAGCTTCATCGACTCAATGAAGAGTCCTTTTTCCGCAGGATCCTGCAACAAATCCTGACTGACGAATCCGAAGTCCATGCCCGGATTCAAGAGTCCCTTCTCCTCGGCCTGGCGCAGAATGTTTTTGATTCGTTTGAAGGCCGCGGCAATCGCAGCCAGATCCTCCGATCCGCGAACTGCCGTGAGGGCCTCGGCACGCGCAATGGCATCGCGCATGTTGTCGGAATGGACGGCGAGGACAGCGTTGACCACGTCATACGCAAAGCCGCGCAGCTCCCGCAGCCAGAACTCCAGTCGCTCGCGAAAGAAGGCGACCAGTTTGTCCTGCGTCTCCGCCGGAACGCCATCCGGAATTGCGCGGAAGAGATCCGAACGCATCAGTGGCAATCCGGTTTCGGCCAGGATCTTCACAATGGCGTTGGCGGCGCGGCGCAGCGCGAAAGGGTCCTTGGAGCCCGTCGGCTCGAGGCCGATGCCGAACATGGCGACGATGGTCTGGATGCGGTCGGCGATGCCCAGCACCTGACCCTCGACCGTGGGCGGAATGGGATCCTCAATGGCAGCAGGCGAGTACTGCCAGTAGATGGCCTGAGCAGCCGTCTCGCCCAGTCCCTGCGCGCGCGCATACAGGCCGCCGACAATGCCCTGGAGCTCAGTGAATTCCTTGACCAGCTCGGTGGTCAGATCGGTTTTGGCCAGCAGCACCGCCTGGCGCAGCGCGGCGACATCCACAGCCACGCCCCGCTCGGCCAGCAGCGCGGCCAGACCCTCGGCGACGGCGAGATTGGCCTGGGTCTTGTCCCGGTAGCTGCCCAGCTCCTTGTGGAACGTAACCGACTTCAGCATCTCGACGCGATCTTCGAGCGGAATCTTCTGATCCACGCGCCAGAAAAACCGAGCGTCGTTAAAGCGCGCCCGCAGCACCCGCTCGTTGCCGTGCCGGATGACGTCAATCCCCATCTCTTCCGGACGCGTGTTCATCACCGCCAGGAAGTACGGCTCCAGCTTGCCCTGCGCATTCTCCACGGCGAAATACTTCTGGTGGTCGCGCATCACTGTGACCAGCACTTCTTCCGGCAGTTCCAGATATTCGCGGTCGAAGCCGCCCAGCACGACAGATGGCCACTCGGTCAGGTGGGTGACGGTTTCCACCAGCGCGGCATCCTCGCGCCAGCGGGCGCCCGGCACGCTGCGCGTTTCCAGGTCCAGCGCCTTCCGGATGCGGTGCCGCCGCAGCTGCACATCGGCCGTGACGCTGGCCGCTTCCAGCACGCCAAGGTAGTCCTCGGGATGATCGACCGAAAGAGGGGCGTTCCCATGCAGAATGCGGTGGCCGAACGTCTGATTGGACGCCTGCACGCCGCCGAACTCCACGGGGACAACGGCATGATCCAGCAGCGCGACCATCCAGCGCACTGGGCGCACAAAGCGCTCCGGCTTGAGGGGGCGCCAGTACATATTTTTCGGCCAGTAGAGGGCGGCCAGCTCGGCGGCCAGCATGTCGCTCAGGACCTCGGTGGCGCCGCGGCCCTTCTGCATCGCCTTCGCGGAGACGTAGTCGCCTTTCGGCGTCGTGATCTTTTCGAGCGCGCCAACGTCGACACCAGCCTTGCGGGCAAACGCCTGACCCGCGGCCGTGGGCTGTCCATCTTTGAAGGCGACGCTCCACGCAGGTCCAGTCATCTCCCGGGTCGCATCGGGCTGACGCGCCAGCACGCCCTTCACTTCCACGGCCAGACGCCGCGGCGTCGAGTAGCTGTGCACTTCGTGCGTCTCAGCCAGCAGCCGCTCGCGGCGCAGCAATTCCACCACCCGCTCGGTCAGCTCCGCCTCGGCCGCGGCGATCATGCGCGCCGGAATCTCTTCCATGCCTGCTTCAAACAGTAAGTCTGCCATTGCGCTACGCGGCCTCCGCTCTCTGTTTTTGGGCCGCGTACGCTTTGGCCACGCCCACCACCATGTTGCGAATGCGCGCCATCACGGCCACGCGCTCGGTCACCGAAATCGCCCCCCGAGCATCCAGCAGGTTGAACAGGTGCGAGCACTTGAGACACAGCTCATACGCGCCCAGCACCGGAAAGCGCCGCAGTGCCGCACGCACGTCCTCGTCCGGCGGCGGGCTGCCGCCGTCGTGCACC
>JBAUZR010000663.1:0-15559 GCA_049585375.1 Acidobacteriaceae bacterium | reverse complement strand
CTCATATATTAACAACTCCGGATTATCTTTATTTATCAATTACTTGGCCGCACAATAGGGCTCTTGTGAGGTCGAAAGCTGGCACTTTTCGGGCCTGGAGATCGCTTTTTCCGGCTGGCGAGGAGGGTGGTTCGGCCTCCCTGGGTCCTTGCCGTGAGGGGCGAGAAAACCTCGAAAACCGTCGTGTGACGCAGATCACAGCCGGCTCCGAAATTTCCTGTGACGCCCGGCACATACACCAGGCGCGGGCCGGATCGACAATTTTCTGTTTTGAAAGTGCGGATGGCGCTTCGTCCTCCACGGTTTCCGCTCAGCAACGGCCGCCAGCACCGCAACGCACGGATAACCGAATAACGGAACGCGCCCCAGGCGGCGGCAGAACGGAGAATCGCGATGAACCCATCCACTTTCGACTACCAGGAGGCAGTCGCAGCTTCAAAGGTCGAAACTTCCACCCAGTACGTTTATTTCTTTGGCGCGGGCACCGCCGAAGGCAACGGCAAAATGCGTGATGTTCTTGGCGGCAAGGGCGCGGGGCTTGCGGAGATGACCAATGCCGGTCTGCCGGTGCCTCCGGGATTCACGATCCAGACGGAAGCCTGCCGCGAATACATGCGGGGAGCGCTCTCGCCGCAGGTCACCGAGCAGATGGACCTGTCGCTGGAGCGTCTGGAGAAGCTGCAGGGGCAGCGGCTGGGCGCGGGCGAGAATCCGCTGCTGGTCAGCGTGCGCTCCGGTGCGAAGTTCTCGATGCCCGGCATGATGGATACCATCCTCAATCTTGGACTGAATGACAAGTCGGTTGAGGCCCTGGCGAAGAAGAGCAACAATCCACGGTTTGCTTATGACTCCTATCGCAGGCTGATCCAGATGTTCGGTGACGTCGTCCTCGACATTCCCAAGGCCGATTTCGAGCACATCTTTGACGAGACGAAGAAGAAGTATGACGCGAAGCAGGATACCGACCTGACGCCCGTGGCTCTGAAGGAAGTCATCGCCGGGTACAAGAAGCTGGTTCTGCGTCATACGGGTGCGGAGTTTCCGCAGGATCCGGATCGCCAGCTGACGATGGCGCGGGATGCCGTTTTCAGATCATGGAACAACGAGCGCGCCAAGACCTATCGCCGGCTGAACAACATCGACGACTGGCTGGGCACCGCGGTGAACGTGCAGGCCATGGTCTTCGGCAATCTCAACGAGTCGAGCGGCACGGGCGTGGGTTTTACGCGCAATCCGGCCAACGGCGAGAAGGAATTCTACGGTGAGTTCCTGATGAACGCGCAGGGCGAGGATGTAGTGGCCGGTATCCGGACCCCGGTACCGATCAGCGAACTGCGCAAGCAGATGCCGCATGTGTACGACCAGCTGCGCGACCTGACCTCGCGTCTGGAGAAGCACTACCGCGACATGCAGGACTTTGAATTCACGATTCAGGACGGCCGCCTGTACATGCTGCAGACGCGCAACGCGAAGCGCACCGGCCTGGCCGCGGTGCGGATCGCCATCGACATGGTGCGCGAGCAGCTCATCTCGATCGACGAGGCGGTGCTGCGCGTGGAGCCGAACCAGATCTTCGACTTTCTTGTCCCGCGTCTGGACGAAAAGGGAACCATCGAAGTGCTGGCGAAGGGCCTGCCCGCCTCGCCGGGCGCGGCGGTCGGACAGATCGTCTTCACAGCGCACGAGGCGGTGAAGTGCCATGAGAAGGAAACCTACAAGTCCATCATTCTGGTGCGCTCGGAAACCTCGCCGGAAGATATTGCCGGCATGAACGTGGCGTCGGGCATCCTGACCTCGCGTGGCGGCATGACCTCGCATGCGGCTCTGGTCACCCGGGGCATGGGCAAGTGCTGCGTAGCCGGCGCCGGCGATGTCACTATCGACGAGAAGAAGAAGGAAATGCGGGTGAAGGGCAAGGTCTTCCACGAGGGAGACTGGATCTCGCTCGACGGGACGACGGGGCGCATCATCAACGGCAAGCTGAATACTCTGCCGGTGAACCCCGATAATCCGGATCTGGTGCAGTTCATGGGCTGGGTGGATCAGCGGCGGAAGCTGCGGGTGCTGGCCAACGCGGATATTCCGCGGGACGCGAAGCAGGCGCAGGCCTTCGGCGCAGAGGGTATCGGGCTTTGCCGGACCGAGCACATGTTCTTTGCCGAGGATCGGCTGCCGCACATGCAGGCGATGATTCTGGCGAAGACGGAAGAAGAGCGCCGCGCGGCGCTGGCGAAGCTGCTGCCCATGCAGCGCGCGGACTTCCAGGGACTGCTGAAAGCGATGGGTTCGCTGCCGGTGGTGATCCGCCTGCTCGATCCACCGCTGCACGAGTTCCTTCCCAAGCGGGAAGACCTGCTGGTGCAGATCAACAGCCTTGAGCTCACGAAGCCACGGTCGCCAAAGCTGAAAGATCTGCGCAAGATGCTGGAGCGGGTGGAGGAGCTGCATGAGCTGAACCCGATGCTGGCGCTGCGCGGCTGCCGGTTGGGGATCACCTATCCCGAGATCACCGAGATGCAGGCACATGCCATCTTCGAAGCTGCCACGGCGGTGAAGAAGAGCGGTATCGATCCGCACCTGGAGATCATGATTCCGCTGACCGCGGGTCCGGAAGAGATGAAGAACCAGTCGGCGATCATTCACGCGGTCGCGCACGACGTCTTCATCAAGAAGGGCCTGGTGGTGGACTACAAGGTGGGCACGATGATCGAGCTGCCGCGGGCCTGCCTGGTAGCGGACAAGATCGCCGCCGAAGCTGAGTTCTTCAGCTTCGGAACCAACGATCTTACCCAGACCACCTTTGGCATTTCGCGCGACGACTGCAATAAGTTCCTGCCGGCTTACCTGCAGAGGGGGATCTTCAAGCAGGATCCGTTCGCCGTCCTCGACCAGGAAGGCGTCGGCGCGCTGATCAGGATGGCTACCAATAAAGGCCGGGGAGCGCGACGCGATCTGAAGGTCGGGATCTGCGGCGAGCACGGCGGCGATCCCGAATCGGTGAAGTTCTGCCATCGGGCGGGGCTGGATTATGTCTCCTGCTCACCGTTCCGGTTGCTGACGGCGCGGCTGGCGGCGGCTCAGGCAGCGATCGAGGAACAGAAGGTGTTCAACCCCGATCTGCGGACCGGCAATTCGAAGTAATTTGTCGCATGGTAGTTTTTTGATGTTCCTGTTTTTCCTTCCCGCCGTGCTCTACCGGATAGAGCATGGCGGGTTTTCCTTTTGACGGCCCGAGCAGAGGGTCGGGCAGATGGCGCCGGCTGCGAAGCCGCTACACTGGAAGCCGATGCAACACCTTCTTGAGGGGTACCGCCGCTTTCGCCGTGAGGTCTTTCCGCAGAAGAAAGATCACTTCCACCTGCTGGCCGAACTGCAGAAGCCCGACGCTCTGTTCATCACCTGCGCCGACTCACGCGTGGTCCCGGATCTGATCCTGCAGACGGAACCCGGCGACCTGTTCCTGTGCCGCACAGTGGGCAACATTGTGCCGCCGCATGGGCAGCTGCCCGGCGGCGTCTCCTCGACGGTGGAGTACGCGGTCGAGGTCCTCCGCGTCCATCACATTATTGTTTGCGGCCACTCCGACTGTGGGGCGATGAAGGCTGTGATGAACCCACCCGATTCGTCCCGGCTGCCGCTGACGGCAAAATGGCTGGGCTTTGCTGAAGCCGCGTGGAAGTACCTGGACCCCGGAGTGGACCGGAGCGATGCGCGATCGCTGCACGCGGCTCTCATCCATGCGAATGTGATCGCGCAGGTCGAGAACCTGAAGACGCATCCGGAGGTGGCTCGCGGGATTGCGCAGGGCTCTCTGCAGGTGCATGGCTGGTATTACGACATTCTCACCGGAGCGATTGACGCATACGACGAGAGCCGGCGGCAATTTCTGCCGCTCGACGGCGCTGAATGAAGAACAAGGCCCGAGCGATGGCCTGCGAGAAGCTGGTCTGTGCGGCAGTCAATGCACGCCAGCCGGGGCTCGGCCCGGTTTGGCTTTCTTGAAGAACCAGACCAGAATGACGCAGGCGAAGCAGATGAGAGACATCCAGCGGAAGACGTCGACGAACGACCAGAGCAGGGCCTGCTGTCCTAGCTGCTGATAGAGGGCTTGCTGTGCGGCGTGTTGCGCGTTGGGGGCGGCAGTGCGCTGCGTCAGGTAGCCGGTCAGCGCGCTGATCCGCTGTTCAAACCAGTACTGAGTCTGGGACACATAGCCGCCGATCTCGGTTTGATGGAGGTCGGTGCGGCGCACGAGCAGGGTCTGGGCGATGGAAATGCCGATGGAGCCGCCGATGTTGCGGACCAGGTTGAAGATGCCGCTGGCGTTGCCGATCTGGTCGTTGCGCAGGGTGCTGTACGCCTGGGTGGTGATGGGGACGAAGACGAAGCTGAGGGCGAATCCCGTAATGACGATGGGGGCGAGCAGCGTCCAGGGGCTGATGCCGAGGTTGATATTGCCGAAGACCAGCGAGGTAAGGCCGAAGCCGACGAAGCCGAATGTGAGCAGGAAGCGTGGATCGACTTTGTTGCCGAGATAGCCGATCACAGGCATTCCCAGGATGGATCCGATGCCGCGGGGGCCGACGACCAGGCCGGCGGCAAAGGCGGTGTAGCCCAGCAGCTCCTGATAGAACAGCGGCAGAACCGTAATCATGGAGTAGATGCAAAGGCCGAAGAGGACCATCAGGGCGCAACCGAGCCCGAAGTTGCGGTTCTTGAGCGTCCGCAAATTCACCAGCGGCGTCTTACTCGTCCAGGAATGCACGACGAACCAGACAAAGGCGACGACCAGGAAGAACGCTGCCCAGCGAATCCAGGTGGCACCGAACCAGTCATCTTCCTGGCCCTTGTCGAGGATGATCTGCAGGCAGCCGGTCCACACGGCGAGCAGGCCGAAGCCGAGGTTGTCGAACTTCGGGGCCTTACCTTTGGTTATGTACTCAGGATCGTGGATGTACCGGCTGATCATGAAGACGGCCAGCGCGCCCACCGGGATATTGATGTAAAAGGCATAGCGCCAGCTATAGGTATCGGTGAGCCAGCCGCCGAGCGTGGGACCGAGAACCGGGGCGACCACGACACCAAAAGCAAACAAGGCCATCGCGGCGCCGCGCTTTTCCGGAGGAAAGCTTTCGAGGAGGATCGACTGGGAGAGCGGCTGGAGTGCGCCGCCGCCGGCTCCCTGGATGACGCGGGCGATGAGGATGAAGCCAAGGGTGGGAGCCGCTCCACAGAAGAAGGAGGCGATGGTGAAGATGATGACGCAGGTAATCAGGAAGCGCTTGCGCCCGAAGCGCAGCGAGAACCAGTTGCTGGCCGGCAGAATGACCGCATTGGCGACCAGGTAGCTGGTCAAAACCCATGTAGCTTCGTCATTTGAGGCGGACAGCGACCCGGCGATGTAGGGCAGGGCGACCGAGGCGATCGCCGTGTCCAGCACCTCCATAAAGGTGGCGAGCATCACCGAAACGGCGATGAGCCAGGGGTTGACCCCGAAATTTTGCGCCTGCTGACCGCTAACGTCCGCCATGAATCTGCCAGAGTCTCACAGAAAGGTAGAGGAAGGAGGATACGCTGTGGAGAATCCCGGATGGGCCCCGAAGCCTTGTTCTTGGTGTTGGATACGGCAGCTGCGGAGGAGGATGCAGTCGGGATTCCACAGGCTGCCCGGACGAGGCAAAATTATCCTTTAACTTATTCATTGCACAGGAATTCCCCTTTGTGCATCGTTGGCTCATCTTTTGGCATCAGATAGATTGACAATAAGTCACTCAAGTGCGAAGCTGGCAGGGCAGGCACTCATTCAGGAGCAGGTTGGACAATGGCAAAGATTATTGGAATTGACCTCGGCACGACGAACTCCGTCGTGGCCGTGATGGAGGGCGGTGAGCCCAAAGTAATCGCTAACGAAGAGGGCGGTCGGACGACCCCTTCCGTGGTTGCTTTTACCAAGTCCGGGGAGCGGCTGGTGGGCCAGGTGGCCAAGCGCCAGGCGATTACCAACCCGGCGAATACTGTTTATTCGATCAAGCGGTTCATGGGGCGGCGCTTCAACGAAGTCAGCGACGAGATGAAGATGGTGCCCTACAAGGTTGTCCAGCAGGGCGACCATGTGGCGATTGAGGCGCAGGGCAAGCTGTACACGCCGCCGGAAATCTCCGCGATGATTCTGCAGAAGCTGAAGAAGGCTGCGGAAGATCATCTGGGGACCACGGTGACGGAAGCCGTGATCACGGTGCCGGCGTATTTTAACGACGCGCAGCGCCAGGCGACCAAGGACGCGGGCAAAATTGCCGGTCTGGACGTGAAGCGCATCGTGAACGAGCCGACAGCGGCCGCGCTGGCGTACGGTCTGGACAAGAAGAAGGACGAGACCATCGCCGTGTACGACTTTGGCGGCGGCACCTTCGATATCTCCATCCTGGAGGTGGGCGAAGGCGTTATTGAGGTGAAGTCGACCAACGGCGATACCCATCTGGGCGGCGACAACATCGACCAGCGGATTGTGGACTGGCTGATCGACGACTTCAAGAAGGACGAAGGGCTGGATCTGCGCTCGAAGGGCAACGAGATGGCCCTGCAGCGTCTGAGAGATGCGGCGGAGCGGGCGAAGATCGAATTGTCGACGGCGCTCGAGACCGAGATCAACCTGCCGTTTATCACGGCGGACGCCACCGGTCCGAAACACCTGGTGAAGAAGCTGACCCGAGCGAAGCTGGAGTCGCTGGTGGAGGACATCATCCAGCGGTCGGTAGAGCCTTCGAAGAAGGCGCTGGCCGATGCTGGCATCGATGCCAGCAAGATCGACGAAGTGGTGCTGGTAGGCGGACAGACGCGCATGCCGCGGATCCAGCAGCTGGTGAAGGAACTGTTCGGCAAAGAGGGCCACAAGGGCGTGAACCCCGATGAGGTCGTGGCGGTAGGCGCAGCGGTCCAGGCAGGTGTTCTGGCCGGAGAGGTGAAGGACCTGCTGCTGCTGGATGTGACGCCGCTGACCCTGTCGATTGAGACGCTGGGCGGGGTAGCGACGCCGATGATCCCGCGCAACACGACGATTCCGACGAAGAAGACGGAGACCTTCTCGACGGCGGCGGATAGCCAGACCGAGGTCGAGGTCCACGTGCTGCAGGGCGAGCGGCCGATGGCGGGGCAGAACCGCACGCTCGGGAAGTTCAAGCTGAGCGGGATTCCTCCGGCGCCGCGCGGGGTTCCGCAGATCGAAGTGACGTTCGACATCGACGCCAACGGGATCCTGAACGTGACGGCGAAGGACAACGCTACGGGCAAGGACCAGAAGATCACGATTACCTCCTCTTCGGGGCTGAGCAAGGAAGAGGTGGAGCGGATGGCCAAAGAGGCCGATGCCCACTCTGCCGAGGATAAGCAGAAGCGGGAGGAAATTGAGGCACGGAACCAGCTCGACGGGCTCGTCTACAACATCGAGAAGATGCTGAAGGAGAACGGCGACAAGGTTTCGGGCCAGGAGAAGGCCGATGTTGAGAGCGCGCTGGCTGACGCCAGGAAGACGCTCGAGGGGCAGCCGAGCCCGGCCGAGATGAACGCGGCACGGGAGAAGCTGACCCAGGCATCGCACAAACTGGCCGAGGCGATGTACAAGGCGAACGCGGCAGCGCCGGGCGCCGGGGTGCCTCCCACGGACGGGCAGGCTGCGTCGGCGGGGACGGCGGACCAGAAAGCCGACGGCGAGGTGATCGACGCCGAGTACGTGGACGTGGACGACAAGAAGTAAGTGGAGACCGGGATCCTCTCGAAAAAGACATCGTTTTTGTGAGGATCCCTGGTATCACTTCATTCATTCTGCTGGGCTATTTCGGTAACATCCTCGGGGCATTACCCCCGGCGATGGAGTGAAGATAGAACCGAGCTCGACGGGTTCGAGGAGCAATGAAAAAGGCCGCGGATCGCGGCCTTTCTTTTGTTTTCACTCTATAAGTCCATTATGACCGATTTGGACGGATTTACTGCCAGTGTTTTTGGATTGTAAGTGCCGTAGTTAGAGCAGGGGAACGAAAGTAAGGGTTGACAGGATTTCCACAAGAGGGATGGAAAGGGCGTAAAGAGCCGGTAGGCGGGAGCGCAGTAGGGAAAGGAACTCCGGGTACGAGAGGAGCGTAGGGAGAAGCAGGCAATGATGAGGAGTATGGGGATGGCAAACACAGTTTGGAAGTGCGAGCAGGTACGGGCGGGACAGATCACGAACCAGGTGATGTTCGATACGGAGCGGCAGGCGCACGAATTCGTATCGCAGATGCGGAAGGTGGAGCCGGATTTGTTTTGGCGGGTGGAGGCGGTGGAGGCTCGGGGGGTGTGGAACTGAGGCCGTTCACCACGGAGGACACAGAGGGCCAAGGGATGACAGGAGTCGTTTCATTGAGCAGACCCCGGGGGACGGGAGAGAGCGGATGTCCATTCCACGCAATCTCGACCAACGCATTCCGGCCATTCATCCGGGGGAGTTTTTGCGGGAGGATTTCATGAAGCCGCTGGGGCTGTCGGCGAAGGGCCTGGCGGCGGCTTTGCATGTTTCTCCCCGGCGGATTTCGGAGATTATTTCCGAGCGGCGCGGGCTGGATGCGGAGATGATTCTGCGGCTAACGCGGTATTTCGGGATGTCAACGTGGTTCTGGGCGAATTTGCAAACGCAGTATGATCTTGAGGTTGCGGAGGATACGATTGCGGCGAGGATTCGGCGGGAGGTGAAGCCGGCTCCTCGGGATCGGAAGACGGGGGAATTGAAAGCGGCCCTCAGGGGCTAAAGCCCCTCTCATTTTTGGAGTTTGTCGGCATGACTGAAGTCATGCCCTGATACAAAAGCGGCTGGGTGAGATTCTCGGCTTTCCTGTCTCCTCCCGGTCAGGGCAGGCTACAACGCGAGGCGACAAGGATGGATCGTGCTGCAGGGCCGAGAAAAAGCAAACGCGGATCCTTCACGTCACCTTCGGTGCCGTTCAGGATGACAAGTCAGGGGAAGTGGACGGATTCGCATTGGTCCGTTCAGGATGACAAGTCAGGGAAGTGGGCGGATCCGCATAGATTACGCTCGGGATGACAGAGGAAGATGCCACCAACACAGCACAAAGATTATTACGCGATGCTTGGCGTGAAGAAGACGGCGACGGCGGATGAGATCCGCAAGGCGTTTCGGAAGCTGGCGCGCAAGTATCACCCGGATGTGAATCCCGGGGATAAGAAGGCCGAGGAGAAGTTCAAAGAGATGTCCGAGGCCAACGATATTCTCTCCGACGACAAGAAGCGGAAGATCTACGACCAGTTCGGGTTTTACTCGGACCAGATCGACCCGGCGGCGGCGGAAGCGGCAGCGCGGGCGGGACAGGGCCGCAGCAGCGCGGGTGGCGGCCAGGGGCAGGGCGTGCCTTTCGATTTTGGCGGCTTCGATTTTTCGGAAGAAGCGCCGTCGGCGGGGACGGGGGCGGGCTGGGGCGGCTTCCGCGACATTTTTTCAGGGATGTTCACCCGGGATCGGCAGCCGCAGGGACCGCAGCCGGGAACGGATCTCGAGTACGCAGTTAACGTGGATTTCTGGACGGCGATTCGCGGAGGCATAGCGCGGCTGGAGATCCAGAGGCAGGAAGTGTGTCCGACGTGCCATGGGCGGGCGTCGACCGGCGGGGCGCAGCCTTGTCCTGAATGCCATGGGTCGGGGCAGGTGACGCAGATGGGCGGGCGGATGAAGTTCAACATCCAGTGCCCGCGCTGCGGCGGCACGGGCAAGGTGCAGAACGAGTGCGCCACGTGCCATGGAGAGGGCGTGGTGTACAAGACTGAGCCGCTGGAGTTCCGGATCAAGCCGGGGACGCGGGATGGGCAGCGGATTCGGCTGGCGGGGAAAGGCAATGCCGGGCCGGGTGGGGGTGCGCCGGGGGATTTGTATCTGATCATTCGGACCGGGACGCATCCAGTGTTTACGCGACAGGGGGACGACATTCAGCTGACGCTGCCGGTGACGGTGAGCGAGGCGGCGCTGGGCGGGCGCATCGACGTGCCGACGATTGACGGGCGCGCGCAGTTGCGGATTCCCCCGGGGACGCAGAGCGGGCAGAAGCTGCGGATGCGGGACCGCGGGGTGCCGTCGGCGACGCGGGAGGGGACGCGGGGCGATCAGATTGTGACGGTGGAGGTTGCGGTGCCGCAGGTGCGGGACGAGCGGTCGCGGGAGATTTTGCGGGAGTTTGCGAAACTGAACCCGGAGGATCCGCGGGAGGCGATCTGGGCGAAGGTATAGGCCCTAATACAAATGCCTCACCACGGAGGACACAGAGAGCACAGAGGAACCCGAAATGGGTCGCAAGCGAAGCGAGAGCTGATACAAGACAAGAACGGGCGGGAAGGAAGCGGGCGGGGAGAGAGAAGAAAATGCAGGTCCATTCGACTCGCGCCTGAATTGATGTTGCGCCAAATGCGGCGCAATGAATTTGGAAGGCTCGTTCAGGATGACAGTGGTTTTTCTTTCTGAAAGTTTGTTGGGGATATCGATGGTCGTAAAGGCAGGATGATGCGACTGGAGACGACGCGGCTGGTGCTGCGGCAACTGACGCCGGTGGATGGGCCGGCGCTGCTGGCGATCTGGGGCGATGCGGAGACGATGCGGTTTTATCCGCGGGCGCTGTCGGCGGCGGAAGTGGAGGAATGGCTGGCGCGGCAGATTGCGCGGTATCCCGGAGGGACGGGGCTGCTGGCGATGGAGCTGCGGGAGACGGGCGCGCTGGTGGGCGACTGCGGTCCTGTGTGGCAGGAGGTTGAGGGCGTGCAGGAGCTGGAGATCGGCTATCACGTGCGCCGCGATGTGCAGAACCGGGGACTGGCGACGGAGGCGGCGCGCGCGGTGCGAGCGTATGCGTTTGGTGCGCTGGGCTGTGAACGCGTGATCTCGCTCATTCGTCCCGAGAATGGACCGTCGCGGCGCGTGGCGGAGAAGAACGGATTTCGGATGGACCGGATTGTGTTCTGGCGCGGGTACGATCATTGTGTGTACCGGTCGGAACAGAAGGATGCGGGGGGAGAGACAGCGCGATGAAGTCGGTGCGCGAGCAGAACGAGCAGAGTTACTTTGACAAGCCGGTGGATGAGAACTATCGGCGGGCAACGCAGCTGGTGAATGCGACGATGTCGTATGCGCGGCTGATTCTGCGACAGTACGGCGAGCTGGGGCCGTTTGGATTTGCGATCGATCGCGAGGGCGAGGTGGCGCGGGAGACGGTGAGTCGTCCGCGGTTACCGCGGGATCCGGAGCGGCTGTGGAAGGTGCTGGCGGAGCACATGACGGAACAGGTGCGGCGCGGGCGAGTGAAGGCGATCGCGATGGCGGCGAATGTGACGCTGGCCGAGCCGTCAGCGGAAGGTTTCGCGGATGCGGTGGTCATCGAGATTGAGCAGGACACGGGATCGGCGATGGATGTGACAGTCCCATACAGGATTTACGGAGGGCACCTGAAGAACCTGATCCCGCGGCGGATCGCTGTGGGGAAGGTGCAGGTGGAGGAGAGGGACTGCCGGATTTTTTGAGCGGCAGGAGGGACCGGGGAGCGTCAGGGTGGTTATCGCCGGTCGGGTAGCAGCAGTTGATAATGTGAGTCGACGATGCCCACAAAGAGGAAATCCAAAGGCGCGTACATGATCTCGGCGGTGGCCGAGATGTATGACATTCATCCGCAGACGCTGCGGCTGTACGAGCGCGAGGGGCTGCTGAAGCCGTCGCGGACGGAAGGCAACACGCGGCTGTATACGGATGAGGATCTGGAGCGGCTGGAGTTCATTCTGAACCTGGCGCGGGATCTGGGGGTGAACATCGCGGGAATCGCGATCATTCTGCAGATGCGCGAGCGGATGGAGGAGATGAACCGGCAGATGCAGGGATTCGTGGAGTATGTGCGGACAGAGATGCTGTCGCGCATGCAGCATATGAGCGATCAGCCGGGGGCGGCGATGGTGCCGCTGCGGCGGCCGGTGGTGGTTCCGGCGGAGAAGGGGCGGCGGTAGAGGCTGCGGAAATTGGCGAAGTAAAAAGCGTGCCCTGACTGGGCACGCTTTTTGATTTGGTGGGGGAGGATGGCTCGGGTTTAGTGGGGCTGGCGATAGATGATGTCGTCGCCGCGGAGATAGTATTCGGCGGAGCAGTTATCGGCGCCGCAGATCATGGATTCGAGTCCGACAAACTGGGCGCGGGTGATAAGGCCGAGAGTGCCGCAGGAAGGGCAGGCCAGGACGGCCACGAAGGGATTGCGCGCGTCGCCCATGGGCGACGGGTTCTCCAGCACAAAGAGTGTTCCAGGTTCCATCTGTTCCGGTATCCACTCATCCAGCCTCTGAAGATCTTCCTGCATAATTCCCTCCTGTGTGGTTGATCGTGGGTGCTGGGGTAGAGTCCGGATCTGGGGGGCCGGACCATGGAAAGTTGTGGTGTTAGCGCGCGGAGACTTTGGCGAACCTCCTCTCGATAGCGCGTGGGACGAGACGCACGCGGGGCGGAACGGCTGGTGATGGAAACCCGGATGACGAAAAGAAATTGCGGAGGCGCGGAGCGCGCAGGGGGGGAATGCCTCGTGCTTGCGCCTGGAAGGCGGCGGCCTGGCTCGTACTCGATGCAGGTGCGGGCATCACAGGCGGCGTCTCGACAGTCGCCTTGATCCGGTGAGATGCAAAGGAACGGATCGCAGCAGCCCGTCAGTTGACGCCATTCTCAGTGGCGGGGCGGGGTGTGTCAATGACGAGTTTGGGGCAGTGTTATCAGGCGAGGTTCACGGCCGCGCGGCAGGCGAGGCGAGGGCGGAGAGAACGGCGGAGGCGACGCGCTCGATCTGTGCAGACTCGAGGTACGGGTGCATGGGCAGGCTGAGAACGCGCTCGGCGGCGAACTCGGAGACCGGGAAGCTGCCGCGTGTCCATTTTTTTTCGCGGGCGAGATTTGTGTAGACCGGCTGGAGATGCAGCGGGGTGGGGTAGTGGACGGCGGTGGGAATGCCGGCGTTGTGGAGAGAGGCGGCGAGGGCGTCGCGGTCGGAGACTTCGAGGGTGTACTGAGCCCAGGCGCTGGTGCGGTTGGGGAGGACGCGCGGGGTCTGCACGGCGTCGTGGAGAAGCGCTGTGTAGTGCCGGGCGATGCGGTCGCGGGCGGCGAGCTCTTCGTCGAAGATTTCGAGTTTGGCGAGGAGGATGGCGGCCTGCAGGGTATCGAGGCGTCCGTTGAGGCCGATGCGGGTGTGCCGGTAGCGGGCGGACTGGCCGTGGTTGCGGAGCTCGAGCATGGCGGTGGCGAGGGCGTCGTCACTGGTGAAGCAGGCGCCGCCGTCTCCGTAGGCTCCCAGGGGTTTGGAAGGGAAAAAGCTGGTGCAGCCGATGGTGCTGAGGTTGCCGGAGGGTCGGTTTTTGTAAAGAGCGCCGAAGCTCTGGGCGGCGTCTTCGATGACGGCGAGGTTGTGGCGGAGGGCGATGTCGTTGATCGGGTCCATGTCAGGGGGCTGGCCATAGAGGCTGACGGGGAGGATGGCGCGGGTGTGGGAGGTGATGGCGGCTTCGACGCGGGCGGGGTCGAGGTTGTACGTGGCGGGGTCGATGTCAACGAAAACGGGGATGGCGCCGAGGAGGGTGATCATTTCGCCGGTGGCGAAGAAGGTGAAGGGGGTGGTGAGGACTTCGTCGCCGGGGCCGATGCCGAGAGCCATGAGGGCGAGCAGAAGAGCGTCAGTGCCGCTGGCGCAGGTAATGGCGTGGCGGGCTCCGGTGCGTACGGCGAGGAGGGATTCGAGCTCCTGGACTTCAGGGCCGAGGATGAAGCGGCCGTGGTCGAGGACGGTCTGGATGCGGGCGTCGATGCGGGGTTTGAGCCGCTGGTACTGAGCTTTCAGGTCGACAAATTCCATGACCTTTTATTGTCGCGCATTCCTCGGCTTCCCACGCTGTTGGCTCGAGCGACGCGAGGGGGCAAGGCTGGGGCGCCCGGGAGCCAAGACGGACGGGCTCGGGCTGCGTCCAAGAAGTCGACTCTCCGGCGTGGGAACCGGGGCTCCCTTCGAGCCGTATTTTGAAGGATGGCGAACCGCATGAGCCAGCGCGTGTTTCTTTCGGCTTTGCTGCTTTTCTGCCTCGGCAGCATGGCGGGCGGCGAGGCACAGACGACGCCAGGAAATGGAACCGAGGCGGGGACCGCTCCGCTGCCGGATCCTGGGGCGCTGATGAAGAGAGCCATGGCCAACGAGCAGAAGCTGGCCGCCGAGCAGGAGCGCTACGAGTGCCGGGTGAAGGATGAGACGGTGGAGACGGACAGCAGGGGCCGGGTGAAGCATACGGATCTCGAGGTGCAGGAGCAGTTTTACGTGAACGGGGTGGAGGTGGACCGGACGCTGTCAAAGAACGGCAAGGAGCTGGCGGGGGACGCCGCGCGGAAGGAAGACGACCGGGTGATGAAGAAGACGGTGAAGTACAGCGATGCCACGACGGCAAAGAAGCAGGTGGACAAGGAGAACCAACAGGTGCAGGACGTGCTGGCGGCGATGGTGCTGACGCACGGACGGCGGGAAATCGTGAACGGGCGCAGCGTGCTGTTTTACGACATCGTGCCGAATGGCAGGTTCCACGCGAGGAATCTGAACCAGCGTTTTGCGCAGGTGATGCAGGGGACGATCTCGCTTGACGAGCAGACGGGAGAAGTGATCGATCTGAATATCCGGTCGGTACAGGATCTGAAGATTGCGGGAGGCATGCTGGCCAACCTGCACAAGGGCTTCTGGATTCACGTTCACGATCATGCGGAGCCGGATGGCGTTTGGCTGACGGATCTGGTGGAGGGCTCAGGAGACGCGCGGGCGGCGTTGTTTCTGCATCCCTATTTTCGATTCAAAGAGACGACGGGGGACTGTCATCTGTATACGGCGACCGCGAAACAGGTAGGCAAGGCGGAGGTTGTGCACTGAGGGTGGTCGCGACTCAGTCCATGAGCGGCTATGGTCGGGCCTTGCGGCGGCGGCGAATCTCCCAGCGCACGCAAAGGACGGAGAGAAAGATCATCCAGAGGATCCAGGCAGCCCATCCCAGAGCCCGCAGCCAGAGCGGCAGATTGCCGGCTGCGCCGATGCCAATGGCGGCGATGATGAGGATGCCGGTGCCGAGTTCAAGGAAAAGCCGGCGGCGGCGCGGCCAGCGGATATAGCCTGGGAAGGTGTCGGGGCCGGGGGATTGCCGCATCGCTCAGATTGTAGAGCCAGGGTTCGGACCCCGATGACAGGTCGTGTCAGACCGGGCGGGGGGCGGTGTCGCCGGGGGTGAGGCGCTCGATTTCCTGCTGGACGAAGCTGCGGAACTCCAAAGGGTGGGCAATTTTGTGGAAGGGCTCGGAGGTGCCTCCGGTGCCGATCATGGTGATCGATCCGTAGCCGAGGACGCGGCCCATGGTGGGCTCGCTGACCTCGATGGTTTCGATTTTGTTGAGGAGCATTTCGATAGTGCGGCGGCTGGTGATGCCGGTTTTGACGACAACGCGGCGGGTGGTGACGGCCATTTCCGTGGCACTGCGGCGGACGCTGCC
>JBAUZR010000662.1:0-3915 GCA_049585375.1 Acidobacteriaceae bacterium | reverse complement strand
GTTGAGAGGGCCTGCCGGTCAGCGGGAGGTCTACAAAGTCCCTGCGTGGCAGGGGTCATAGCCGAGCGAACTCGAGGTCACGGCTGCGGGTGGCGTGGGGGGCGTCGCCCACGGGATGTTCGTGAAGTCGAAAAAGTCGAGCAGGTTGGGCTGGATCTTGTCGCGGTTAGTCAGGTAAGCGGAGCTGCCGATAAAGCGGTTCTCCACGAACCTGATAACGGCGGTGTGATCCATGGGGATATGCGAGACATAGTGTTTGCGGTCGAACGGCGAGATCACCATGTTCGGCAGACGGAAACCGAGTTGCGCGGCGAAGCCCTGTTTTGCGGCGGCATCGTCGGAACTTGCACCCGGATAGCCGGCCTTGAGATCGCAGTGCAATGTGGGCGTGCCGCTGGGCGGGAGGCAGGGATTGTAGCTGTCCGCATTCACCGCAATGGACGAGATATCCGGAATGCTGCTCAGCGAGGTGCTGCCCAGGGTGGCATCGGTATTCTTGTTGGATGAGCCGGGCACCGGAGGGACGTGGTCGTAGGGGCCGCCGCCCTCGTCATAACTGAAGAAGAAGACAGAATCCTTCCACTCCGAACTGGCCATGAAGGCATTGATGACCTTCGCCACCTCCGCCTGACCGAGCAGGATGGATTGTGCGGAGCCCGGGTGCTCGTCATTCAGTCCGGAGCCAGACTCGATGAAGGCGAAGCTGGGCAGCGTCCCGTTCTGCAGATCGGTGTAATACGTCGTCAGTGGAGCGATGTGATTGGTATCGATGCAGAACGAGCCCGATGTATCGCCAACCGCCGTGGATGACACCGTGCTCCCTGTACACGCTGCATGCGAGGGGTTCTCGTAGAGGAACTGCGTGTGGTAGCTGAAGTAGGTGAACCAGGTTGCGGGGTAATTTGCATCGCCGCCGCCCGAGCATTCACCTTCATCGGCGATGCAATATCCCATCGTCGAGGTGTAGTAGATTTTCCAGGAAACGTTCGCCTGCTCGAGCTCCTGGAAAATCGTGGGAATACTCAACTCGACGCCGAGATGGTCGTCGTTGCTCGGATCTTCCGTAAGACCCTGCGTGGTGCCCCCGGTGAAGGTCGCGAGGCGATTGGCGACGCTCTTGCTGGAAACGGGCGAGAACCAGCGATCGGACAGCGCGAACTGCGACGCCATGTAGTAGTAGTAATTCAGATAGGTCTCGTCGTAATACCCCATGGCGCGCCGGCCGGTGGTGTCGGTAAAGCTGCCGGAACAGCTGCCGCTTTTGGCACAGGCCTTGGCATAACCCTCGGCGTTATGGACAAAGCCGTCCATGTTGATGGGGCGGGTGGTTGTGAAGTTATAGCGGTTGACATCGCCGTAGCTGGCCAGCCAGTCCGAGGTCGCATCGTCGATACACGTGGTCGTGAACTTGAACAGGGGATACGATGTGCCTTCATCATCCTCATTGCTGATCTTGCTTAGCTTGTCGTCGATACCGTCCACTTCGTAGTCATTGCCGTCCGCGCCGATGTTCCATCCGTTCGCCTGGCGGTAGGGGTTCAGCATACCGAAGTAGTTATCGAAGGTATGGTTCTCCTGCAGCATGAAGATGACGTGATCGATCGACTGCAGGCTGCCGGAGGGAATCACGTCAACCGTGGTGGTGGCCGAGGTATTGCCGCTGGAGTTCGTCGCCTCGGCGGTATAGGTGGTCGTCTGGGTTGGATTGACGGTGATGGTGCCGCCGCTCGCGGGCACGTTATAGGTATCGCCGCCGCCGGTGACTGTGACTGTGGTCGCATTAGAGGCCGTGACGGTGAGCGTCGAGGAGCCACCCGAAGTAACGGAAGTTGGGTTGGCGGTGATGCCGACGGTGGGATCCTTCGAGGTCGAAGAAGCCACGGTGAGATTGATGGTGGTATAGGAGGCTCCGCCGCAATGGTCCCACTCCTCAACGACGGTGTGCTCGGCTCCGGGATTCAGGCTGATCTGGGTGTCGAGGTTCGCGCCCTGATGGGTGTAGATGAGCTTGTTGTCGACGTAAATTCCCATCGATGCGACTCCCGTGGAGCAGGTGGAAGTCGTCGCCGTCGCCTCGTAGGTCACGGGCGAAGTGACGGTGCTGTTTGGCGCAGGCGTTGTGACGGTGACGCCGGTGGTGCCCGAACCCGAAGCGACGGTGATGGGCACTTTCACATACGACGCGCCGCCGCAATAATCCCACTCCTCGACGACCGTGTCATACGTTCCGGGATTGAAGGTCAGGCTGGTATTGAGGCTGGTGCCGGAATGCGTATAAGTCAGCTTGTTGTCGACATAGATGCCCATGGAGGCGACCCCTTTGGAGCAGGTCGAGGTCGTCGCGCTGGCAACATAGGCAACGGGTGAGTGCACGGTGCTGTTCGGCTTTGGCGAGGTGACGGTGACGGTGGCAAAGGCAGACGCGGCGCCAGCGGCTAGCAGCGCGCAGGCGGACAGACGCAAATACTTCATGGACAGGCCTCCGAAACAGGGGTCGAGCAACGTCGTGCAATGGGGTCTTGCATCTACGAGGGCGTCGGTTTCGCGAGGAAACCTCACCGAGAGGCGTGCAGAGGACGTGCCGACTTGCGGGGGCCGGGGGGTAGGTTGGCCGCACCCAGGGTGCGGTCTTCTGGCCAGCTAGGATGCTACGACGAGGCGGGGCGGAATGGCAAAAGGCGGGAAATTTATTCCATGCCGGGAACGGGCGGCAAGCGGGGTCTGAAGATAGCCGGCGCGCTGCAGTTCAGTCGGCGGCGGGTTCGGTGTGTCCGAGCAGATAGTCGTCGCAGCGATTCCGCGACTGCCCGTCGCTGAGAGCGGGCCGGAGTGACGACTCGGGGGCCGCATCCCGCACCGGGCGGTCCTGGGGGACGACCAGGCTTTCGTTATCCGCGAACCGCCAGCGACCCAGGAGAGAGCTGAGCGGCAAATGGGCCGCGGCGAGGGCAATGGCGAACATGCGCTTCAGAAACTCGGGCGGTCCCACCCTCCAAAGCTGCGCCATGGGGATGACCGTTTCACCGGCGCGGTCCGGATGAAAGGTGCGCTGATCCCAGCTGCGGCGTTCCTGGGGGTGGTTGGGATAATCGGCGATGACGTGGGTAAAGTTCTGATACATGCGCCAGACGAACGGCTGGGCATATTGCGACATGACAAGGACGGTGCTCTGGCGGCCATTGCGGATTTCGTCTACAAATTCGGGGAAATCGGCGGCATTGCTGAGATTCAGGAAGGCGTTCGGCTCGCAGCCGTGGCGGTCGCCGCCGGAGATCAGAACCTGATCCCATGCTCGGGCCAGATCGATGACCGCCCGATTCTCCTCGTGGCGGCGCATCCCGTTCAGCTCAAACCCATGCATGTGCTGGTTGGCGCCGGAGAGGAAGCGGCGAAGCTCGTACTGGAAGACCTCGTCCGGGATGTCGTCAAAGTTCCAGAGCGGATGATTGAAGACAAGCAGGACCTCAGGGATGCTGCAGAACTCCGCAAACAGGCTGAAGATCTGCCGCTCGTCTGCAGCCGCCGTCGCCTGATGCATCGCTGCCATGAACGAATCCGCGCTCACCGCCGGGAGATTGTGCACGCCGATATGAAAGACCGCGTGCCCGAAAGGAACGGTCCATTCCGTGGAGATCGGGGCGTCTCGGAATTGCGGTGACTGGCGCAGCAGCACGCAGGCGTCGATGGAGTTGTGATCGGAGAGCGAGACAAATGGGAGCAGGCCGAGGTCGGTGATCTGGCGGGCTTCGAGTTCATACGCCATGCGCTCGCACAGCGGCGGGGTCCAGTAGGCGCGGTCAAAATCGAGGGTGATGCCGGAGGTGCGCTGGCAGTAGGTCTTCTGGCCGTCGATCCACTTCTTCAGGGCGCCATGTTTCTGCAGGAACCTGCCGATGAACCCGAGACTTTCATGGG
>JBAUZR010000661.1:0-4884 GCA_049585375.1 Acidobacteriaceae bacterium | reverse complement strand
GGCCGGCATCGCCGAGTCGTACACGCCGGAGTCGCTCATCGGACGCAAGGTGGTCATCGTTGCCAATCTGGCCCCGCGCAAGCTGCGCGGCCTCGAATCCAACGGCATGATTGTGGCTGCGTCCGTGGAAGGCGGACGCGCGGTGCTGGCCGGCTTCCTGGAGGACGTGGAGATCGGGGCGCGTCTCAAGTAGCGCGATGATCGACTCCCACTGCCATCTCGACAGCCCTCGCTACGACGAGGACCGCGACGCCTTGCTGGAGCGAGCGTGGGCGGCTGGCGTGCGCGAGATTCTCTCCATCGGCATCGGCGAGGGGCCGGACACCATGGAGCAGGCCCTCACTCTCAGCCGCCAATATGCTGGCCGACCGGGAATTCCGAAGATCTGGGCCAGCGCCGGCATCCATCCCCACGAGGCGCGGCTGGCGGACGAGGCAGCCCTCGCCAAAGTCGACGGCTTGCTGCAGCAACCGGAAGTGCTGGCCTGCGGCGAGATTGGCCTTGACTACTTCTACGACCACTCCCCGCGCGAGGTGCAGAAGACGGTCTTCGCCCGCCAAATGGAGATAGCGGCAGGGCGGAAAAAGCCGATCATCATCCACTGCCGCCCTTCGAATGACAGCAGCGACGCCTGGGACGACACCCTGGAGATGCTGCGGACGCAATGGGCGCCCACCGGGCTGGGCGGCATCCTGCACTGCTTTAGCGGCGAGTGGCGGCACGCACAGGGCGCAATGGACCTGGGGTTTCTCATCTCGTTCGCCGGCAATGTGACCTTCCCCAAAGCGCAGGCGATCCGCGATGCGGCCGCCGTCGTGCCTCTGGATCGCATGTTGATCGAGACGGATGCGCCGTTTCTGGCACCCCTGCCTAACCGCGGCAAGCGCAACGAGCCGGCCTGGGTGAAGGAGGTGGCGGTCCGAATCGGCGGGTTACGAGACCTCGACCCGGAGCAGGTTGCCCTCACCACCGCGGATAACTTCCGTGGCTTTTTCGGGACCCCAAAAACCTCCCCTGCCCCAGAGCCAGCCGGGTAGCGGATAATCTAAAGAGACAGAGGGCACGGGAAATGGCAGCGGAGAATTCTTTCGACATTGTGAGCAAGGTCGATCTGCAGGAGGTGCGCAACGCCCTCGATCAGGCGATGAAGGAAGTCCGCACCCGCTTCGACCTGAAGGATTCGAAGTCGGACATCCGGCTGGAGGGCGAGGACGCGATCCAGCTGGCTTCGGCCGACAACTACAAGCTGGAAGCCGTCACCGAGATCCTGCGGCAAAAGCTGGTGAAGCGCGGCGTCTCATTGAAAGCGCTGAGCTTCGGCACCATCGAGCCGGCGTCCGGTTCCACAGTTCGCCAGAAGGTAACCCTGCAACAGGGGATTGCCGGCGAAAAAGCCAAAGAAATCGTTAGGATCATTAAAGACTCAAAGAAGAAGGTGCAGGCATCCATCCAGGGAGACACGGTGCGGGTCTCGAGCAAGGATCGCGATGCGCTTCAGGAAGTGATCGCGCTGCTGCGCGGCCGCGAACTGGGGATCGACATGCAGTTCACGAATTACCGTTCGAGCTGAACGGCGGGCCGGGCTGGTGGGAGAATCGACTGAGTGAGCACTGCGGCGACATCGACGGCCAGGGAAGTCTTCGGACTGCTGCACGACGATCTTGCGGCCATTGAGCGCGAATTCGGCGCGGATGCCGTCTCGTCCGTCCAGGCCATCACCGAAATCTCCGATTACTTGCGCGAGGGGGGTGGCAAGCGCATTCGTCCCTCCCTGCTGCTGCTGGCCGCGCGCAGCCTGGGCTATACGGCGCATGGAATGATCCGCCTGGGAGCCGTGGTGGAGATGGTGCATACCGCCACTCTGGTCCACGACGACATAATTGACGGAGCGGACCGGCGGCGGGGGCGGCCTTCGACCAACCATACCTGGGGCAATGGCAAATGCGTGCTGGCCGGGGACTGGCTCTACATGCAGGCCTTTCGCGTAGCCCTGGAAGAACGCAACTTCCGCGTGCTCGAGCTGCTCATTGGGCTCACCCAACAGATGGTGGAAGGCGAGCTGCTGCAGATGGAGCTGCTGGGCAAGCCGATTTCCGAGAGCGAGTATACCGACCTCATCTACCGCAAGACGGCCTGCCTCTTCGAGGTCTCCATGCGGCTGGGCTCAGTGCTGGCCGGCGCGGACCAGGCCACGGAAGACTCCATGGGCGAGTACGGGCGCAACCTCGGGCTGGCATTCCAGATCGTCGATGATGTGCTCGACCTCACCGCCACCGAGGAAGTGCTGGGGAAGCCTGTGGCCAGCGACCTGCGCGAGGGCAAGGCCACGCTGGCTGTGATCCATACCCTTGAAAACGGCAGCACCCCTGCCGAACGCGCGGCCATCCAGACCGTGCTCGATGACCATAACTTCGAGCGCGTCTCGCATGAGGAAATCCTCCGCATCCTCAATCGCAATCAGTCGATGCGCTATGCCATGCAGTCCGCCTTCGCCTATGCGGCCACGGCCCAGACCGCACTCGCGGTGCTGCCGGACTCGGAGTACAAGCGCGCTCTGCAGTGGATGCCCGAGTTCGTGGTCGCCCGCCAGAAGTAGTCTCCGCTGCCGTTTCTTCCCTGCCCGCTGTACTCTGGAAAACAAATGAAACTGTCCCAAGTGGCCCAGGCCCTCGACGCGGAGCTTCGTTTGCGGGGTGCAGATGTGGAGGTGGAAGGCGTGACCGGCGCGCCGGCGGCGACCCCACAGACGCTGGTCTTTGCCGAGGATGCGCAGAGCCTGGCCAGTGCGCTCGGCTCGCGCGCAGCCTCCATCATCCTGAGCCCCAAGCTGGCGGAGATCGCCCCCGGGAAATCGCTGCTTGTTGCCGCCCAGCCCCGGCTGGCTTTTGCTCAGGCGGCCAGGCTGCTGCGTCCGCCGGCAGCCACATCCGGCGTGCATGCGGAGGCGGTCGTGCATCCCTCGGCCCAACTCGGCCCCGAGGCTTCTGTCGGCGCGGGCGCTGTGATTGAAGCCAAAGTATCTATCGGGGCCGGCACGCGCATCGATGCCGGTGCGGTGATCGCTGCCGGGGTGCGGATCGGGGCGCACTGCCATATCTATCCCCGCGTCGTGATCTATGCCGGAACCGAGCTCGGCGACAACGTGGTTGCCCATGCCGGAGCCGTGCTCGGCTCCGATGGCTTCGGCTACGTGCGTGACGCGAACACAGGCCGCTATCTGCAGTTTCCCCAACAGGGCCGGCTGGTGATTGAAGACGATGTCGAGATTGGCGCCAACACCACCATCGACCGCGGCGCGCTCGAGGAAACCCGCATCGGACGCGGCGTGAAGATCGACAACCTTGTGCATCTCGGACATAACGTCCGTGTCGGACACGACGTCGTTATCGCCGCCCAGACCGGTGTCTCCGGGTCGAGCACCATCGGCTCGAACGCCGTCGTCGGCGGCCAGGTCGGTATTGGTGACCACGCCACCGTGGACGAGGAAGTCATCCTTGGCTCCGGTTCCGGCGTCCTGACGCATAAGAAGGTCCGAGGGCGGGGTGTCGTCTTTTGGGGTCGCCCGGCGCGTCCGCTGCATCAATACCTCAGGGAGCTGGCAGTACTGGCGCGGCTCGCGCGCGGATCGGCTCCGAAGGAGGATTGAACGGTGGCGCTTGTAGTGGTCGGCGGACACACACGCAATATCGGCAAGACCTCGGTCGTCGCCGGCCTCATCACGCGTCTGCCCGAGCTGCGCTGGTCCGCCTTCAAGATCACCCAATACGGTCACGGTTTCTGCACGGCGGACGGCAAGCCCTGCAAATGTCAGACGGAGGACGCCTGCGTTTCCATCAACCTCGAACGCGATCCCGCCAGTGGCACCGACACCTCGCGCTTTTTGGCCGCAGGCGCGGAACGTTCAATCTGGGTACGCACCCGGATCGGCGGCCTCGCCGACGCCCTGCCGCGACTCTCCCGGGAGCTGGCTCGATCGGAGAACGCCATTCTGGAATCGAACAGCATTCTCGAGTTTCTTGACCCTCACCTCTATCTCACGGTGCTCGACCCCTCGGTGGCAGACTTCAAGGAATCCGCACGCCGCTTTCTCGATCGCGCCGACGCGGTTCTGCTGGCGTCCGACATTGCGGACGCACGCGCATGGCAGAGCCTGGACCTGCCCAGCTTGTCGGACAAACCGCACTTCCGGATTGCGCCGCCATCCTATATGTCTGACGATTTGGTGGAGTTTGTGCGCGCGCGTCTGACGCGACCCACTGTCCTGCCAGCCGCCGTCTGACAATCCGGCGATCAGGACTTGCCAAAAGGCTCGCGCTTCATCGAGCCGTCGCGCTGCTTCACCAGCATTTCCACCTTGCCTTCGGCCTCTTCCAGCTGTTTGCGGCACTCCGCTGAGAGGCGGGTGCCCTCTTCGAAGAGCCGGATCGACTCCTCCAACGGCACGTCGCCGCGCTCCAGCTGCGCCACGATCTCCTCCAGGCTCTTCAGAGACTCCTCAAAGTTGGGCAATGCTGGTTCCCTCCCCCGACGCAGCGCCGACTGTCCGCTGCGCTGCCGGCAGCACCGCCGCCAGCACTTCGGCCGCGGCACTGTAGCGTCCAAAGGGCGCGCTCACCTGAGCGCCCTGGACCATGGTCCGCGCCGCCGCCAGCATCTCCTGGGCGATACCCACGCCCTCGGCCCGCGCTGCTTCCGGCGTAGTAGCCTTCTGCATCCGAATCAGAATCTCGTCCGGCACGCTGACCCGCAGATCGTTCTTCATGAACTCCGCATTGCGCAGGCTGGTCAGCGGCCAGATGCCGGCGACCACCGGAATCCGGAAGCCCTCGATCCGCCTTAGGAAAGTTTCCAGCACGCGCAGATCGAAGACCGGCTGGGTAATCG
>JBAUZR010000660.1:0-3644 GCA_049585375.1 Acidobacteriaceae bacterium | reverse complement strand
ACGTATGGCGGTGATTCGGCTCCGCTTCTTTGAAGTCTTCCAGCCATTCCTGTAACTGACCGTGCCGCCCGACCTGATAGGGTGGCAATTTCGCGCTTGCCTGCTCCAGTCTCTGACGAAAATCGGCGTCGACTGAGAGCATCCGGGAAGCCTGAATACACATCGTGCAGAGCGCGTACACGAACGCCCGGTCGCAGGTGTTTCCCATCGATTCGCTGGCTCGCCCACCGGATGGAGTGAGATACCAGTTTTCCGGCGAATCCGAGGGGCCCGTGACCAGCCAGCCATGCTTCGGCTCCGGAACCATATAGGCCAGGAAGAATTCCGCTGCCTCGCGCAACACGGGATAAACCCGGGTACGCAGGAACTCAGCGTCGCCGTTGAAACTCCAGTGCTCCCACATCTGGAGGGAGATCCAGATGCCGGCCGTAACAAAGATCCCCCAGCCCACGCCTCCCGGAGCCGTATAGCCCCACGGATTCGTCACCGTATGGACAACCCATCCTGGAGCGCCGTACATCTCCGTGGCCGTACTGCGGCCGCTCTCTCGCATCTTCTCGATCAACGCAAAGAGCGGGGTCTGGCACTCGGCAAGATTGCACACCTCGGCGGGCCAGTAGTTTTGTTCCGTGTTGATGTCGAGATGAAAATCGTCGGTCCATCCCATGCTGCTGGCGAGCCCGTCGTTCCATATCCCCTGGAGAGCCAGCGGCAGCGGAGAATCCGCGCGCGATCCTGCTATAGTCAGATACCGCCCGTATTGAAAGAACAGCGCCAGAATCTCCGGGTCCTCGGCCCCGTTTTCGAGTCCCCTGCGTCTCGTGTCTGTGGGCTGGCTGCGTACGGCGCTTGAGGTTCGACCCAGATCGATGCTCATCCGGCGATAGAGCGCCTGGTGGTCCGCGATGTGGCTGCTGCGCAAGAGTCGAAAATCCCTGCCTCTCGCCGAGTCCATTATCTCGCGGCAGATCGTTTCCGGATCGCCGCCCCGGAAGCTGGTCCCGATCGCGACCAGCACGGTAGCTGCGTTCGCATCCTTGATTTCAACGAAATCCGCGCCAGCCACACACCTGCCCCCGTCCGGAACGACATGGGCGCGGACCTGGAGTGCGACGCCATCATGACCGCTGCTGTGCAACTGTTCCCAGGCGTGCCCCTCGAGGACCAGAGTGTCGGTCCCGCGGCTCCTCACGGTGACCGGCAGGATGCCCTTGCTGAAGCTCATTCGAAAACGGATCTGGCCAGGCTTGCTGCATGTCATGCGGACGACCAGGACCTTGTCCGGATGCGACGCAAACACGCATCGCTGAAACAAGATGCCGTCGGAGCGGAACCGTACTTCCGCCACCGCGTGATCCAGGCTCAGCGATCGCCGATATCCTGTCGGGTTTCCAGAGTTCAGCGTCAGCTGCAACTCAGGCAGCGGAAGGTTCGTCCCGAAATTCTTCATGTGCCCGGGCAGATATTCTCCGCAAAGCTTTTGCGCCTCGTCGTACTTTCCAGCAAAGAACAGCTGGCGGATCTCATCGAGATGCGGCAAAGCGCTCGGGTTCACCTCGCCTGTCGCCGGCGCCCCCGACCATGCGGTTGCCGCCGAGAGAGCGATCCGCTCCATTTGCGTCCCGCCGTAGATCATTCCGCCAAGATGTCCGTTCCCAACCGGCAGGGCCTCAAGCCATCGCTCCGCTGGCTGGCTATACCAGAGTTCTTCACGCGGAGCCGGCGCCTTGCTTTCTGCCGGCACCATCCGCGACAAAACCCCCAGCGCCAGGGATCCCTCCAGAAATTCTCGTCGTGTTGCTGACACTACTTCCTTCCCTTCACCGGCACTTTGTTGATCGGCGGCCGCGCAATACGAGCACTTTCAAGGCGGCTCGCTGCAGCCTGGAATGCTGATGGCGCGGTAAACCCTGACTTGCGACCGCGACCGCCAGGGGAGAAGAAATCCGGTTTTCCGATTATCCAGTCAGTGCGCCAAATCTTGGCTCCAGATTTCATTCGCTCACCCGGCCTCTGGAAAACGAACACCGTAAAAGAAAGCGGGCCTTTCGCTCTTTCGACGGCATCTCGGTTCAGAATGAGTATTTCAGGGCCAGTTGCAGAAAGCGTGCATCGGGCGTGTTGTTCTGGAAAAATTTAGTACTTGTGATTTCTCCGCCCTGCGGCCCAATGCCCTGATTGGAAGGATTACCCCAAGTAGGGTGATTCAGCAGGTTGAAGGCATCCGCGCGGAACTGCAGATTCTGTTCATGGAAGGTTGCGAAAGTCTTGAACAGCGACATGTTGACCGTGTCATAACCGGGGCCGTAGATCACATTCGACCGGCCACCCAGGAATGCGATCGCAGCCTGTTCACTGGTAACTGTATTGGAGCCGGTGATCAGGTTTCCCGGCAGCGGATTTCGAAACGCACACGGGTTATACCAGTTCTCCCTGTTTCTGACCTGTGTTGGACAAGAGGTGAGGGCCGGATTGTTGGTCTGGTCCGGCGTTCCTCCCGAAGCGTAGGGATCGCTCACCAGAATCGCCCGCGCACTGCCTCCCGTCGCGGTGCTGATGCTGGGAGATACCGTGAACGGAGTCCCGGTCTGCGCCGCAAAGGTCAGACTGGTGGACCAGCCGCCAACGGTCTCATTTTCCCAACTCGGATGGTTGAGAAATGCGCGCCCCGCCCCAAAGGGCAGCTGATAGTCGCCATCCAGGGTAAAGCGTTGACGAACGTCGTACGGCGAATTGGTGTACTCCTCGGTATAGGGGATCAGCGCCATGTTACGGTCGCCGACCGCCGTCTCCAGACCACCTGCATCGCTGCTGTCGTCCAGCGCATGAGCCCATGTGTAGGTGGTAAGAAAGGTCAGTCCGTGCGAGGCTCTCTTTTCCGCTTTTGCCTGCAGCGAATTGTAGTTGCTCACACCGCCAAAGTGGATCGTGCCGATACCGCCGAGATCGGGAAAGGGCTGATACTGCTGGGTTGAAATACCCGGGGCAAACAGTGCACGAACCGTATTGGGATCGTAATAGAGCGAGAGGTGCCGCGACACATTGCCGACATAACTGACGGTAGCAGACAGATTGTTGGTAATGGCCTTCTCGACAGCAAGGCTGTAATTCATCGTGTAGGGCGTTTTGATGTGAGGATCAATGGCGTGAAGGCCCGGGTCTGAGACGAAGTTCTGAAGACCAACGCTTGTCTTCGCGCTCAAACCATTCTCAAGATTGATCCCGCTGGCGGCAAGCGATGGACAACTCCCCGTCTGGCAGTTCGGGGCGTACAGATAGACATCGTTCGACCAGGGGAAGTTCGTTCCCAGATTGGTGTTGCCCTCGCTCTGCAAACCGCCATAAAAGAGCCCGAAACCGGTGCGTAGGACTGTATTCGGTGTTGCCTCAAAAGCGACGCCGATGCGCGGGGCGAAGTTGAGATTCTGACCGCTCGCCAGCCGCTCATTATTGACGTATTGGACAGAGACATTGTCTTTAGCCAGCGCAGCCAGGAAGGGGGCACCCAGATTCTGGTTGCGCGAGCGGCTGGGCAGTTCGTAAATTCCGGTGCCGGTGCCGATCCCAGAATTGCCCGTGGCGACGAAGTTCGCCTGGTTGCCCGCGGTTTCCTTGTAGGGTTCGTAATGGTCATAGCGCACCCC
>JBAUZR010000659.1:0-1923 GCA_049585375.1 Acidobacteriaceae bacterium | reverse complement strand
GGTCTATACCGTGCACTACAACGGTGGACTGAAGTTCCCGCATCTGGTCCGAGTGCCGGGCACGACCGATTACCTGCAGCAAATCCTCGCGCCAAAGTCCATGGACAATGGCTCGTGACGCTGCCAGGACCTCGGCCGCGCGGCACACCTGCTGGCGCCTTTAGAAGTCGTACCGCAGCGAGAATTGCTGCTTGCGCGACTGCACCAGTTGCGAGCTGTAGATGCCAAAGCCCGCCCCGCTCGTCACCGCCTCGTTCAGTCCCCCGTTGATGCTGATCGGACTGGTGTCGAAGCGCGCCGAGTTCGTTATGTTGAACACTTCCCACGAAAAGCGCAGCGCCTGGTTTTCGTGCGTCTTCCAGCTCTTCGCCAGGCTGGCATCCGGCTCGAAATAACCGTCGCCGCGGAAGAAATTCCGCTCTCCGCCCTCGCCCGGGTAGGGGAACCGAATAGGACTTCCCGAGCCGATGCCGTTGTTCAGCGCGTTCGGATCCGCGAACACCTCCGGCAAACCCGCCACCAGATGCTTGTGAACCTTGATCGGTCCCGTCGCCACCGCCGGCGTCACGTTCTGGTAGTTCGTCACATACGCCAGCGGAGGCACCACGCTGAATGGCAATCCGCTCGACACCCGCAGAATTCCCGCCAGAGTCCACCCGCCCACAAATGCATTCTCAACGCCGTTCATGTCCGCCCCAAAGCGCGCGCCGCGCCCGAATGGCAGCGGATAAATCACATCGCCCGTCAGCAGCTGATGAGTGTCGAAGTCCGATACCGCGCGGTTTGTCTTCGGATTGAAGCTGTTCGTAATGAAGCTGAAGCTGTTGGTGGTGAACTCGCTGGCCCGTTCCGTGTCTGACCCAAGATCGATCGACTTTGAATACGTGTAGCTGACATCCAGATCGAGCCCCGCACTGCTCTCCTTGCGTACTGTCAGCTGCAACCCGTTATAACTGCTCGTTCCGATCGACGACCACGCGTACAGCGACGAAAACTGCCGCTGGTAGAAACGCGTCGTTACGTTGCCGTTCGCGTCTTCATACGGCCCGCAGCCCAGCCCGCCCTCGCTTGGATCGCAGTACGCGTCCAGCTGCACCAGCGCATAAGAGTCGTTCCCCACAATCGCATTGGGCGCGTAAATGTTGGTGTAGATGTTCTGCGTCGCGCTCATCGTGCTCGTCTTCAGGTACGGGAACATGTCTTCCCAGTAAGCAATCGGCTGCACTGTCGTTGCCCCCGCGTACGTCGCCTTGGCCAGCAGAGTGCCCGCCTTGAAGTAATCCATCCCCGATTTCGGATCCACCAGGTCCAGCGGCTCCGCCAGATCCAGCTGCTGCAGCAGATGCCGGCCGAAAGTCCCTATGTAATCCGCCTCTACCGTGAACGAGTGCGGCAGTTCCCGCTGCACCGAAAAATCGGCCGCAATCGTGTACGGCGTTTTGATCTTGCTGTCCACGCCCCACGTGATCGCCAGTCCGGTATTGATGTTGTTCGGTGGCGTGTACGGATACGGAATCGTCGACGGAATACTCACTCCCTGCAGCGTGGGAAGCGTCGTCTGGTCCGTGTACCGCGGCGCGTTGTCCACCGAATACTGCCCGGCGGGATTCGTGATCGACGTCGTCAGCCCAAACGATCCGTCGCTGGCGAACGTGTCTACAATCCCTTCGCCGAAGTGGTCGAAATACATCCCCGCCCCCGCTCGGATCGACGTCTTGTTGTCCGGCGAATACGCCACCGCCAGCCGCGGCGCAAAGTTCGTATCCTGCATAGTCCAGTACGATGGCCTGCCGTTTGCCTTGCCCGATGGCGCAAACGAAAGATCGGGCTGGACCGTCATGCCCTGGGTCGCCTCCTGTGCGCGCGTCTCAAACCACTGGTGCGTATCCACGGTTGGCTGCACCTGGTTCCCGTGCGTCTCAT
>JBAUZR010000658.1:0-4433 GCA_049585375.1 Acidobacteriaceae bacterium | reverse complement strand
CGGTATGACTTTCGGAAACAGGGCTACGTAGACCATTCGCGGAAAGGCATCAGTCTCCATCCCGAAACATTGAGGAGCGTTCTCGATTAAGATCTCAAGACTTCGGTGCTTGGCAAGAGTGACCCATTAGCGCTTGGTTGAAGTGACCCAGGCCGGGAACAGGACTGGGAAAAAGAGATACGAGGCATCATCCACGCCGAAGGCGTGCTCGTTGGTTAGGTTGGAAGGACGAGCAGTATCATCCACGCCGCAGGCGTGCGGGGTGGTTTTCCATCATCCGTACCGGAGGCGCGTTCACCGAGGTGGCGCGGTGCGTGCGAGCTTATACAGGAGATATTCGAAGTACTCCGGGCTGACGTGCGACGCCAGCACTTCCTCGATGACAGGCAGGAAATAGGCCAGCGAGCGAATCGTGCCCAGAGGCGGCGCATCGGACGGCCGAATCAGGCGACGCGTGGCGGCCAGCACCAATGCATTTTCGATGACCTTCAGCGAAAGGCCGCGTTGATACAGTTGCGCCGCCAGCAGCCGGTCGGCACGACGCACCGTCCCCATCGTGCCCGGCGTCTTGCGGTACGCCTCCAGCACCTGGCGAACATATTCTTCCTGGCCGTCCATGCTGGCGTCCTCAGCCTTGCGGTTCGCGCAACGGCGGGCCGTCGATGACGACGGTGTGGCAGTAATGCCGCAACCGGCTCAGCAAGGCCTCTACCATGGGCCGGTTGCCCAGAAAATTGGGCCACTCGTCGTAGACCAGATTCGTGGTGATGATTGTGGGACGCCGGCGGTAGCGTTCTTCCATCAGCTTGAAAAAGATGTTCGACTGCTCCGGTTTCAGATTCAAATATCCAAATTCGTCGATCAAAAGGACGTCCAGCCGCGCCAGACGATTCAGCAACTGCCGCGTAGAACGATCCGCCAGCGATGCATACATTTCATCGAACAGGTCCTGGGCCTTGATAAATTGACACCGGTAGCCGTTCTCCAACGCCTTCATCAGCAGGCCGGAAGCTAATCCGGTTTTGCCAACGGCTGTCTTGCCGACGAACACGATATTTTCCGCCTTGGCGATGAACTCCAGCTCCGCAAACCCGCGGATCTGTTTGCGGTTGACGCCCGGCTGGTGCGCGAAGGGGAACGTCTCCAGCGTCCAGCGCTCGGGCAGCTTGGCGCGCTGGATGCGCCACTCCAGCGCGCCCTCCTGCCGGGCCTGAAACTGCGCGCGCACCAGTCGCGTGACAAATTCCGAGTAACTGATGTCGTCCTTGTCGGCGGCGCGCAACTGTTCGTCATAGATCTCCAGGATGCGCTTGAGCTTGAGGTTCTTCAGCAGTTGTTCCAGTTCTTCAGTCATCGTTCGGCCCCTCATCGAGCAGAAAGTATTCGCGCGTCACGCGGCGCAGGATCATTCTCTCCAGCCGGTCCAGATCGTAAAGCCCGTAACGGGCGGCCTCTTCGACCGCTCCCACCAGCGGTTCGCGCGGATACTCGCGCACAAACCGCAGCAGTTGCCGCAGGGCAAGCGTGACCACCTTGCGGCTACGCTGTTTCAACCCCACGACATAGTCGGCCAGTTCCGGCGCGGCGGTGACGATGGCCTGCTCTTCGGGATGCGGATCGGGACGCGCGTCTCTGTGACCGCGCGGCGGGCGGTGTTCCGCCAGCATCACGCGCTGGTGCTCGGCTTCGGCGATCCGCCGGTGCGTCACCAGACGGCGGGCATCCAGTTGAATCTCGATCTTGTCCCTGGTCTCGCGCACCTCTACACGGCGCCCGATCCACTCCACCGGGACCGAGTAACGGTTGCTGTTCAGCGCCACATAGCCTTCGATATCGACCAGACGCTGTTGCAGCCGGTAGACTTCCGGAATCCACGCCGGCAGGGGCTTCAGATGCAGCCGCTCGACTGCGAACAGCTCCCGCGGAACCGCGCGGATATGTTTCTTGTAAGTCGAGTTGACCTTATCGCACCACTCCCGTGCCTGCCGATTCAGATCCTCCCAACTACGGAAGGTGCGCCCCGCTAGAAAGTTATGCTCGATGAAATGGAAAGGCCTCTCCACACGTCCCGAACGGTTGGCATTACCAATCGCGTGCGCCACGAACTGAAAGCCGAAGCGCTCTCCAAAGGCAGCCATCTCCGGCACCGGCATCATGTCGCGTCCGCTGCCGCGCAGCACCACCACGTGCGTGTTATCGATCATGGTGCGGGCTGCGGCGCCGCCGAAGTAGCGTAGCGCTTCGGTGAGAAACACCTTGCAGTCGAAACGCCGGAAGGTGGGGTAGCACTGGAAGAACAGCACGCGCGAGTAGCACAGCACCGCAGACGCGGTCTGCACCTTGCGTTTCCTGCCGTCCAGTTCGAGCTCATGCGGAGACGTGTCGTGCTGCATCTCCTCCCCAGCCGCAAAATCATACCGGCCCGCCGGCGTGGGCGGCGCGTATCCGATTCCATGCCGCCGGCAGAACGAGGTCAACGCGGCATACGACATCTCCGCGCCCGCCGCCACCAGTTCCTCATGGACTCGCACGAGATTCCCCTGGCACTTGTCGAAAAGCTCCAGGATCTGTTGCCGGTAGGGCTCCGCCTTCTCGGTTCGATGCAGTTCCGGCAAGGTTGTCGAGTTGGATCGTAGAACTTTTCGCACGGCCACGCGGGAGACTCCCAGTACCCGTGCGATCTCGCGTTTGCTCACGTGCTCCGCATTCAGTTCCAGAATCGTGGTCCGTTGCGCCTGGCTCAACATGGGGTTTCTTCTCCGCTTGGATTTCTTCGTCGATGCGACGGAGCTGCTTTTGAATGCGCTCGATCTGATACCGCGCCGCTTTCGCTTGCTGATCATCCACCTCCGCGGCAGCCGCGCCCGCCAGTCGCCGCTGTGCGCGGTTCACAATCGCCATAACCATTTCCAGATCGCGTAACAGTTCGGCGCCGGTTCCGGCGGGGGCCTTCTCCTGTGCCTGTCGCTGCGTTTTGAAAAACAACACGGGATCGTCCAGAATGCGTTTGCGGATCGCCGGCGAACCCTTGCGCCACGCACCATACAGTTGGCCTGCTTCCCGTGTATCGCAGTGGTGCTCGGAGAAGATTGCCGCCATCCGCTGGCAGTCCTCCAAGCTTTGGCGTGCCACCGGCACCAGAAACTTCAACGCCGCCTGCGCTAGAATCTTGCCTTCGCGCACCTGCTGTTGAATGGCTTCCGGCAGAACTTCCACCAGCGCCAGCCGTCGCGATACCCAACTCACACTACGGTCGAACCGGCGCGCCAACTCCTCCAGCCCGTAGCCGAAACGCTGCTCCAACTCGGCCAGCAGCCAACCCACCTCCAGCGCGGTCTCGTGTTCGGATAATCGCAGCGAGCGGTCCAGCAGCACGGCGGCGGCCTCATTCATCGGCCATACCACCGCCTCCACCGTGTCTCGGCCCAGTTGTTCCAACGCGCCGATTCGTTTGTAGCCGTCGATGACCACGTAACGATCAGCCGGGCCTTCGGCCGCCACTACCACGATGGGCGTTTGCTGACCCACTTCCGCCAGCGACGCCAGCAGTCGCCGCTGCCGCGCCGCATGGCGCACTCGCAAGTGCTCCCACCGCCGCTCGAGCTGGTGAAACTCCAGTTGCATCGACAGGCTGAATGTACGCCCAGCACTGCCGCAGGATCAATATCTCCAGATTAAATGCGCGCCTGTTTCCAGCGCCGCTCCCGCTCCTCCACCCGTTCCAGCGCCCGCCTGCAGGCCTGCGAACAAAAACGCTGCAAGGGACTTCGCCGCTCTGGCGCGAATCGTTCGTAGCACCCTGGCCGGTCGCAGGCGTGCCCGAAAAAAATGTTCCGGAGTGATTACCCTCGCGGCCTCCTTAACCGCCTCTGGATCTGATGCTTCCCGGGTTTTCGTGCGCTGCCGGTAACTCCGGCTTTGCTCGTTGCGTTTCGCCTTGCCGGCAACCGTCTCCCGGTATCGCTGCTGGGCCTTCCAACGCGACCACTTCCGCGCCGCCTTCCGGCAGTCCTCGCTGCAATAGCGCTGGCCCGCCTGGCGGGGATGAAAGCGTTGCTCGCACCCTTTGAGCAGGCAACACCGCTGCCGCGGCCGATGCCCGGATTGCTTCCGTCGCCCCGCTTGCCTTTTGCGAGGACCTGTAAGATTCTCGGTAGGGCCCATGGGAGGTGATGACTCCCAGAAGCTCCTGCCCTGGAGGGGAAGCTACTCCTCTCCAGGGCGCAAACCTCCGGCTCATTACGAAATCAACACTGTAACGGAAACGGCGGCCACATTTTGCGCGGCCGCCAGCGGGAGTGTGGCTCAGCTACGGACTGCCTGGGTCATTTTTGGCAAGCACAGGTGGGTCAGTTCTGGCGCGTGCCGAAGCCTATGTCGACGGAGCGCTGGGCCAAACGGCCCAACATCTGCACGAACGATACTCGCCTGAT
>JBAUZR010000657.1:0-4205 GCA_049585375.1 Acidobacteriaceae bacterium | reverse complement strand
GGCGTACTACTTTGGGTATCCCCACGATTTTCCCAAGAAACCGTTTTACCCGTCCGCGGCGCTCGGCGCAAGTGCAAAACCCGGAAATCCGATCCCACTTTCGTTCGCGATTGTGACTTTGGTGTGAAAGGCACCTGGGCAACCCGTTGCCGGGCTGTCTGACGGACAAAGGAAAGGGCGGAAGTCCGAAGGACGTCCGCCCGGGAAACTGGCCGGCGGCCGGAAAGTCCGGTCGCCGGAGTTGAGAAATTAGAAGTCGATCCGGCCGCCGAACTCCATCTTGCGCGGCGAGTTGCCCTGCGCGTTCAGCACGCCCCAGGATGCGGGGGAGCTGAGAGCCATCGACGGATCGAAGAAGATTCTGTGGTTGAGCATATTGGTGGTGATAAAGGAGAACTCGAAGGTCGCGGTTTCGGCGATCCTCACGTCCTTCTTGATCTGCCCATCGAGGTTCCAGTAGGTCTGCCCAAAGATCGGACCGTCGCCGGAGTTCCGGGTGTCCAGGCCGAGCATAGGAGCACGCACCTGGTTCCACACAGCGAGCGGGTTGGCAAACATATTCACCGGAGTCGCGGAAGTTTGTGTTCCCACGCCCGTGGCCGCATCGCCAGCGACCCCAAAGTGCGCGGAGTGACCACCGGTATACGGACTGGTGAAGACGCAATTGGAGTTGTTGCCATAGCTGACGCCATCGGCAGCGCCAAACTCCTGAGCGCCGGCGTAGACGCCGCCGGTCTGGGTGACGCAGTTAATCGGACCGCCGGAACCGGCGGTGAAGATGGGAGCGAGGGTCCAGCCACCGGCAACGCGGCCCAGGAAGCCGTTCTGGCCCTTGAACCACGGGTCGGACACCACGAGGTACGTGTTGTAAACGAGTCTCCTGTCAAAGTCCTGAACGCCGTAGTTCTTATGGAGATCAAAGGGATCGTTGACGGTGTATTCGCTGGTGGCCTGGACGTCGGCGCCGGTGCCGAGGGCCTTGCTGTAGGTGAAGTTGTGCTGCATCGTCACCCCGTGCCAGTCACGCGTGCCGAAGCTGCCGAAGATAGCGTTGTAGTTGCCCCAGCCTAGTGAGGCGTTATCGGACACGCCGCTGGAGTACTCAACGCCGTAGGGCGATCCCGGGACCGGGGTGTTCTCCATGGATCGCGGGATCAGGGTGGTGTTGAAGCCACCGTTATCCAGATCGGACCACATGTTCCAGACCGCCTGGTTTTCGAAGTTACCCAGTTCCTTGTCGAGGACCGCAGCCGTGCAGTTTGCATATCCGCTGCAGTAGCCGGTGCCAGCCAGGGCAGTTTCAAAGAAGCTCTGGGCGGAAACGGCATTGACGAAGCTGGTGTAAGCCGCCGTTCCAGGAGCGGGAACGTTGGCGCCGCAGGCTGCCGTCGAGGTCGTGCAGCCGAGGTACTTCTCCATGGCCAGGTAGGCGTTCTGGAACTGCTGACCGCCGACCGAGGTCATGTAGGGAACCGCGTTGAGCATGACCGGCTGATATTCGTGGTGAATGATGCGACCGATGTAGCCAACTTCCGCGAGCATCTTCTGTCCGATCTGGCGCTGAATGGTCAGGTCGAACGAATCGATGTCGTTGGGACGGAAGTGCGGATCCATCGCCTCCTGTGCCGAACCCGAGATGGCGTTATGTCCCGGGAAGGTCGGCTGAGGCAACGTGGGAGAGGCGGCAGGCAGCGGGGCGGTATTGCCGTCGATGCCGATGCGGAAGGCGGTTGTTGCGGTTCCGTTGACAGCACCGCAGGTACCGTTGGAAAGAGCCGTCTTGCACTGGACAGGCTGGATCAGGCCGACGCCGAGCAGCGGGACCAGAACGAGATCGACGCCATTCAGACGGCCATAGATGCGGCCGTAGCCGCCGCGGATGACCGTTGCTTTGGAGAAGCCCGGGTTCCAGGCCACTCCGACGCGGGGACTGAACGAGCCGTAGTAGGGGTTATAGGGATACGTCTGACCGGCACCGACGTTGCCGACCAGGGCAAAGCCGAGTTCCGGATTGTAGACCTGCCCCTGCTCCGCCGCGGCCTCACGCTGGGCGATGAAGTCCTGGGTCACAACCGGCTCATCGGCCGTATCCACGAGGTCGGTCTGCTTGCCCTGGGCCTCCTTGGGCGGCATTTCCAGAGTCCAGCCGAGACCGTAGTTGAGCGTGAAGCTGGGCTTCATGTGCCAGGTGTCGCTGAAATACGCATTGTAGAAAGGAATGGTGCTCTGATCGAAGGCGTGCGTCAGAGGCGGTTGGAGCGCAAGGGTGCTACCGGCGCGGGTGTAAGCCACCTGCGATTCGGTCACGATGCCCAGGACGGCCGCAGCCGCGCGGTTCGAGGTTTTGCTGTTGGGGTAGCCCGCCGCATACAGGGCTGACAGATCGACCGTGCCGGCGCCGGCCGAGTCACCCAGCTGATAGGTGGTGGTGAAGTTGATGCCGCCGCCGTTATCGGAGCGCTCGTGGTAGTCCCAGTTGTGCTGGTACTGACCGCCGTACTGCAGAAGGTGATTGCCTTTCAGCGTGCTGATGTTGTCGCTGAAGAAGTTGTCGTGGCCATCCCAGAAGCGGGTACGAATTGCCTGGGTGTTGACGTTAAAGGGAGCCAGCACGTCAGAAGTCTGTTCGCCGAAGGGCTCGAGCGCGCCGCCGAGGCCGGCAACCTGAGCGGGAGCGTTCTGATCGGACCAGGACCAGTAGTTGCGCAGGAAGCTGTAGTGGAAATCGTTGGTGGTGTTGGAGGTGATGCTGGTAGTGACGCCTGTGACGAGGTACCAGGGCTGCTGCGGGCGGTTGGACTGCGACGCCGGCGTGCCGAGCTTATCGCCAGAGAAGAAGCCGCCGATGTCCACCTGACTGCTGGTCGCCAGTTCTTCCTTGTAATAACGGTAGCTGGCAAACCAGTGCCACTTCGAGTTGAAGTCATGGTCCATACGGAAGGCCATATCGTTGCTGGTGTTCGGCACAGACAGGTTGGCTTTGAATCCGAGTTCGTTGACGCCATCGCAGTAACTGCCGGCATCAGAACCGCAACTGGGATCGTTGCCCGCGGGCATGTATTTGGTCCACATTTGCTGGACATCGGGGTTAATGCCGATGCCGCGGGGATCGATCGCGGCCATGTTGTAATTGGTGCCGTTGTAGGTGAGGATACCGGCCTCCATGTTGGCGGACGGGACCACACGCTCGATCGTCTCAGAGTCCGGGAATCGGTAGCCTTCGAAGAAGCCGAACATGTACCACTTACCGCCGAGCAGGCTGGGCAGGAAGAAGCCACCCGCCTTGGCTCCGAACCGGCTGTAGTGATAGCTGGTGAGGGGCACGCTGTACTGGTTGTTATCCCAGGTATTCGAATCGAAGTTGTTGTCGAGGTAATACTCGTAGACGCCGCCGTGCCAGCGATTGGTGCCGCGCGGGGTGACGAGTTCCACCTGGGCGCCGGAGGAGCTGTCGAAGTCGGCGGTCTGGCTGGCGGTATTGACCTTGAATTCCTCGACGCTGTCGGTCGGGGTAGGCAGGACGCCCGTGGGACCCGCGGCCACATCGGGCAGGTTGTTGGCGATACCCGTCGGGTCACCCGCGAAGCTGGGCGTATAGACGCTCATCGAGCCGTCCATATCGTTGGAGTTGTTGCCGCCATCGAGGAGGAAGGTGCTCTGGTCGACGACCGCGCCGGCGACGCTGCCGTCAGGACTGACGCCCGGCTGGAGCTCGGTGAAGGTGTTGGCGTCGTGGTTGAGGCTGGGAAGGGAGCTGATGGCTGACTGTGGAATGGTCTGGCCAACGGTGGAATTCAGGGTCTGGAGCTCGGTGCCCATGACCTGGACTTCAACGGTCTGGGTGCTACCGCCGACGACCATCTTAATGTTGGCGGTGGTCTGGGTACCGACGTTCACAACCAGGCCGGCCGACTTTGAGGTCGAGAATCCGGCTTTAGTGGTGGTGAGGGTATAAGTGCCCGGGGGAACGGCGGCAAAGTAGTATTTGCCCTGCCCGTTGCTCGTTTCGTTCAGTGAGGTTCCCTGGGACGGATCGGTCAGGGTCACCGCGGCCCCGGCAATAACGGCACCGCTGGGATCGGTCACTTCGCCGACGACGGTACCTGTGTTCGTTGCCTGACTGAAGGCGTGGGGCGCGCCTGCACTGAGCAGGAGCACCGTAACCATCGCCGTGATCAGCCACCGAAATCTGAATTGCGTCATAG
>JBAUZR010000656.1:0-2270 GCA_049585375.1 Acidobacteriaceae bacterium | reverse complement strand
AAGTATCCAGACAGCGCCATGATGCAGCAAATCGACGAAATGACCCACTACATCGAGGGTGCAGTTTTCCAGATCCACGGCAGCATGGAAGGTCTGGAGCCGCAGATCCGCCATGCTCTTTCAGATGTTGATCCCAACATTACCCTGCTCGGCCTCTGGTCCCTGCGTGACACGGTCGATTCCCGATTCGACCAGCAGCGGGCTGTGGCCAATATGACCGGGCTGTTTGGCGTCCTCGCTCTCATCCTCGCTGCGGTTGGCCTCTATGGCGTTACCGCATACACAGTCGAGCGTCGCACAAGCGAAATTGGTGTGCGCATGGCACTAGGCGCCAACCGGCAAGGCATCGTCCGTCTGGTACTTCGTGGCGCCTTTCTTCAAATCCTCATCGGCCTTTTCATCGGAATTCCGGTTTCCATCGGCTGCGCCCATCTCATTTCTGCGCAACTCTACCAGGTCAAAGGCTGGGACCCCCTGGTCCTCGGCGCTACAATCGTGCTCCTCAGCCTCTGCGCCATGATCGCCAGCGCGATCCCAGCTCTGCGGGCCGCCTCGATCGATCCCGTGAAGGCCCTTCGCACAGAGTAAGGAGGGTGTGCGCCGAGCCGGGCAGCCGAATCCTGCCAGAGAGCAACGCAACTGGGACGAACAGCGAGGCGCGTACTTCTTCTCGCAATCTGTGAGGGACTGAGTCTTTGGGGCGCCGCATGGATACGGCGCGATCACGACTGGCACATCCGGTCAGTGATATCGTCTCCGGGTTCGATTCGGTAGCGACATCGTGGTTGGTCGGCAAAACTTCCCTTTGGATTCCGAGCCAGGGGCGGCGGTACGCCTCCATCACGAGTTGGAGTTTTCGGCCTGAAAGTAAGTCTGTGACTCGTACACGATTCATGGCAGACGCACACAACCGAGATACCGGACCCCTATTGGCCCGAACTCTGCTTCAGGTAAGCGATCAGGTCCCGGCGTTCCTGAGGTTTGGAAACCAGGAAATCCATGTCATTGCCGGGAATCAACGCGTCGGGATCGGTAAGCCATTTCTCCAGCGACTGATCGTCCCACACAACGTGTGCCTTCTTCAGCTCCGGGGAGTATGCAAAATTTGCCACCGTGCCGGAGGTCCGCCCATAGACTCCCTGCAACCGAGGACCCTCGTGGTTTTGCGTCAGCGCATGGCATCCGGTGCAGCGCTTTTCAAAGAGCGCCTTGCCCCTGACGGGGTCGCCTTCTACGGCAACCACGGCGGTCGCCGGCATGATCTGCTGCCCGTGTACCCACACGCTGAATGTTTTTACGTCGGCATCGGCGATTCGCGTGTTCCAGTGAATCATTCGATACTGCACGGGAGGCATCTCGCGTGATTTTGTCTCCTGCACCATTTTCGCCGCCAGTGTCTCTCGCTGGTCTTCCGTGTAGGTGTCCCACAGCGAAAGATTCATCGCTTTCCGGGCCTCAACAATGTCGCGCTCCATCAGCCACGAGACAGGCGCAAAGTGGTCATAGAGTGGCACGTGAGTCTGATTGGAGTGGCAGTCTGCACATTTCTCAATCAGGATTGTGCGTACGCCGGGCGGCGCCTGAATGTTGTTCAGGAGTGACGTGTCCGTAGACTTCGCCGCAAGCAGGCCTGCGTCCCCAAAGGGGTGCACGCGGGCCAGCGCCAGGGAAGCCAAGAAGCAAAAGGCGCCGCAGATCGCGGCGATCCGAACCCGACTCACGACCGCTCCTCAAGCGACGCATCGACGATGGCCAGATGGGAGTGTTTGGCGATGTACCGGACTTCGGCAATCCCTAAAACGCTCTTCAGCTTACCGGCGGGAACCACCATGGGACCTGCGTGCGGAGCTGAGCCGGGTGCAGGCTGTGGGAATGCGGTCGAGGTCGCCGTATGGAAAGCGACGTTGCCCTCCACCTTCTGCACCACCTGGTGGATGTGTCCGTTCAGCACCGTCACGGAACCGAATCGCCTGAGATACGCAAGTGCCTCCGCTGCGTCCGGGGTGCCCCACCCCCATTGCGGATACACCATCCATAGCGGAATATGAGCAAAGATCACGATCGGCGTCGAAGCCGAATGCGCAGCAAGGTCAGCCTTCAGCCAGCTCAGCTGATCGTCCCCCAGCTTGCCCATGGCATCGACTTGCTGACAATTGTTGAGCCCGACGAAGTGAACGCCTTGATGTGTGAAGCTGTACCAGCCTCTGCCTCTGGTTCCCTTGCCAAATCGTTCCAGATACATTTGGCCGTCGTCGGTAGCAATGTCGTGC
>JBAUZR010000655.1:0-3554 GCA_049585375.1 Acidobacteriaceae bacterium | reverse complement strand
AGCGTACTCCGATCGCAGACGGAACGCGCTATTGGCCGGCTCCCACCAGACGTGCGTCCCGTAGAAGTTTTCCCGCGTTCCCTGCAGCAGACGACCATACGAGAGGCCGACCTCAAGCCGCTGCGGTGGCAGATAAAGACTGGCGCGCCCACCCGCGGACCGTTCGGAGTTGAACTGCATGTTGCCGCTGCGCGCCGAAAACCAGCCGTTGTAGCTGATGGAATAGTGGTCGCGGGAAACCGCCGAGCCGCTCAGCATGCCGCCGACACCGGTGCCTGTTCCCATGGTGCCGATGCCCGCGATGATGGGACCATCCTGGAAGTTTTCGATCCAGATCGGCGAGAGCCGGTCGTTGTAGGTATTGAACGGGATCAGATAACTGCCGCCCACGACCGTCAGGTGGGAGGAGACAAGTGCGTCTCCCTGCAGATAGATGAAGCTCGCCGCGTGGGAATGGTCATAGCCCGAGGGCCCGTTGGGGAAGAAGTTCTCGAGGAGGATGCCGCGAGACTCGATCAGAAGACGACGGGTGATCGGTGCGGCGATCAGGGGCTCGATATGGGGTTGATACGTCGTGTTTCCCCCATTCGTGCTGGTGAAGAAACCTACCCCGCCCGAGAGGAGCGGTGTGAGGGTATCCTGCGCGGCCGCGGGAAGCGCGGCACCCAGCACAGAGAAAACGAGAAGGGCGATCCTGACCGACCAGCCTCCGGCGACGAGCGGAGAATGCAGTGTTCGATGCGGCATAGCAGCAACCTTAGCGATGCCCACGAGCGAGAGTGTCTCCGCATCGTCTGTTCTTTGTCAGGGCATTGTCATTCCTTACTAAGGCGCGGGGAATAAGGCCCATGCAGGGTACGCTGGGTCTATGTTCACTGGGATTATTCAAGCTACCGGGATCGTCGACCGCATAGAGCGTCGCGCGGGGACCGCCCGCATCACCGTCCATGCACCTGATTTCGCGCGCACCGTGCGCGTCGGCGACAGTGTTGCGGTGAACGGTACGTGTCTAACCGCGGTTGGGTTTATACCATCAGGGTTCAGTGCGGATCTGGCCGCCGAGACCCTGAGACGAACTACGTTTGAGACGCTCCAAACCGGATCAGTCGTGAACCTGGAACTGCCGACCGCGGCTGGCGCACCGCTTGGCGGCCACATCGTCCAGGGCCATGTGGATGGGCGCGGCGAAGTCCTAAGCTCCGACGCCGTGGACAGGAACGCCAATCCGATGGAGACTGACTGGTGGCTGAGACTGAGCTTGCCCGAAAATACACGCAGATTCATGGTGGAGAAGGGTTCAGTTGCCATCGAAGGTATCAGTCTCACCATCGCAGGCTGGGATGGCGCGGTATGCGAGATCGCCGTTCTTCCGCATACCCGCAACGTCACGAATCTGCGAACTGCTCGGCCGGGCGACCCGATTAACGTTGAAGCCGATGTGATAACGAAGCTGGCCCTGAGTGAGCAAAAGGTACGCCATCCCCGCATTGAGGTCACGCTTGAATATCTGCTGGAAAATGGTTACTAATCCAGAAGCTGAGCAGCTGTTGCCGTACAGTAACAAATACTCTGCCTGGATGCCGTTCGACATGGAGATCTGCTACTCGATTGGGTTGCAGTCCATCGTCCTTTGAAGAAATTGGGACCAATGCGCTCTGTCAACCTGATCGCTGCTTCCTGATTTCAAGCAGCTCAGCCCAGGCGCTCGGAGGCCATTGGTTACTTTCGGAGTGTTCCCCTAATCCTGGGCATCGGCAGAACCGGAAGAAGGTAGTGAGATGACAAAATCCAGAAATGCTCGCGTCTTTGCTGGCAAATGCATCCGCGAGGGGTAAACGGCGTAAAAAGGGAAGCGCTCATCCGGCCAGTCCGGGAACAGGTCAATCAGCTTTCCATGCTTCAGCAGTTGCGACACCGCATTCTCCATCACCTGCACGATTCCATAGCCTGCGAGGCAGAGACTGTGCATAGTGACGATGTCGCTGACGATGATACGACCGGTTGTTGGAACCTTTACGATTCTTTGGCCACGACGGAACTCCCATTCGAACGGACGGCCAGTCTCCGGGTCGCGATAATCAATCTGGGTATGTCTGTTGGTCACGAGATCCTGCGGCCTGGCCGGATGCTTACGCCGTTTGAGGTAAGAGGGCGCAGCGACGGTAACGATGCGCGTGTCCCAGAGCTTTCTGGCAACCAGGCTGGAAACTGGCGGTTTTCCGATATGGATGGCAACGTCGAAGCCCTCGCTGACGAGATCGCCGAGTTGATCACGAGTGACTAGTTCAAGTTCGAGTTCCGGGTAAGCTTCAAGAAACGCCCTGAGCCGCCCTCCATCCAGGAAATGGGCAAACGTGCGATGCATTTGTACGCGCAGCTTGCCCCGTACCCGTGCTCGTCCTTCCATCACCGACGCAACCGCGTCTTCGAGCCCGGCGAGTAGCGGGCCAATTTGTTCGTATAACCGCCGTCCTTCATCCGTCATGGAGACGGAGCGCGTGGTTCGCTCGAACAGTCGCACTCCGAGGCGAGCTTCCAGCCGGGCAATGGACCGGCTTACGCCTGACTGCGACATGTTCAACGCTTTGCCTGCACCCGCAAAACTGCCGCACCGCACAATCGCGGCAAGGGTGGTCATCCCGTTTGTGGTTCGCTCATCAAGGTGCTGATTCATGCATTTTGTCATTTCTAATATGCCACTCATGCTCAGATCGCGGCAATCGAATTCGACATCAGATCTCCAGGTCAACAATGTTTCCTGAAGGGAGTCGATCATGTTTGCAATCACTGGAGTAACAGGCAAGGTAGGTGGAGCGGTGGCCCGCAATCTTCTGGCCCAGGGACAGAAGGTGCGAGCCGTTGTCCGGAATGCCGAGAAGGGACGTTTCTGGTCGGCCCAGGGCTGTGATATTGCGGTCGCCAGCGTTGAGGATCCGGTCAGTCTCACCAAAGCCTTTGAGGGCACTGAAGGCGTCTTCCTGATGACACCTCCGGACTATGATCCCGAACCCGGATTTCCTCGCACGCATGAAGCAGCCGCGGCCATCTTCCATGCCATCGAGACGACCCGTCCGGGGAGAATCGTGCTTCTCTCCACGGTGGGAGCTCATGTTGCGGAACTCAACCTTCTGAACAACTCCAAAATCACGGAAGAGATGCTGCACACGACCTCGGCCCCGATTGCTTTCCTGCGTGCTGCCTGGTTCATGGAGAACGCCGCATGGGATGTGGAAGCGGCGCGCAAGGGCGTAATTCCCGGTTTTCTGCAACCCCTCGATCACCGCATTCCGATGGTTGCGACGAGAGACATCGCGCGAACGGCGGCCGAACTTCTTAATGAAACGTGGACGGGAGTCCGTGTAGTAGAGCTTGAAGGTCCCAGCCGCTACTCCGCGAACGATGTTGCTGCGGCTTTTAGCACCGTACTGAAACATCCGGTGCGCGCGGACGCAGTTCCACGTGACCAATGGGAGACACTGTTTCGCTCTCAGGGCATGAAGAACCCGTTGCCGAGGATTCGGATGAGGCATGGCTGTTCGTCCGCAATGAGACGA
>JBAUZR010000654.1:0-2486 GCA_049585375.1 Acidobacteriaceae bacterium | reverse complement strand
GTCCTGATAGAGAGCGTTGACTTCGTTACGATCGCGGAGAAGGAGGGCAACGTAGTCGGAGAGCTTCTCGATCTTGTGCAGCACCATGCGACGCTGGACGCGGCGGCTGATGGTGGGTGACTTGTACTCGGAGAAGTCCACGCGGGTGGCGCGGCGCAGCAGACGGAAGACCTGATTCATGTGGCCGTCGATACTGCCTTCGTCTTCCATCTGGCTGAGGGACGGACCGGCGACGTAAGGATGGTTGCTGATGCGGGCGAGCTCGTTGGCAATTTCATCGGGGGGCAGGATGAAGTCGACGCAGCCGGCGGCGATGGCGCTGGAGGGCATGCCGTCGTACTTGGAGGAGCGGGTGTCCTGCGCGAAGGTGATGCCGCCTTCGCCCTTGATAGCGGTGAGGCCGAGGGTGCCATCGGATGCGGTGCCGGAGAGGATGACGCCGATGGCATTGGCACCATGGGCGGCAGCCAGGGAGCGGAAGAATATATCGATGGTGGCGTTGACGGGGCGAATCTGCTCGCGGTCGCTGATTTCGAGACAGGTGCCGCGGATGGCCAGTTCGCAGTTGGGCGGGATGACGTAGACGTGGTTGGGTTCCACGATCATTTTGTCTTCGACCTGGACGACGGGCATCGTGGTGGTGCGCGCGACGATCTGACTGATGGCGCTCTCGCGCTGCGGATCCAGATGCGGCACGAGGATGAAGGCCATGCCCAGATCGGATTGAATGTTCTTAAACAGAGCGGTCATGGCTTCCAGGCCGCCCGCCGAGGCGCCGATGCCGACAATGGGGAAGGGCCAGGTACGGTCGCTCTGCTGAGGAGGAGCTGCCTGCTCGGGGCCAGGCGGCTTCCTGCTGGGCTTAGCCGCACGGGCACCCGAACTGGATTTGCGAGGGCTCATTCCAGAGAACCATCTTTCGTTATGCCGAGCGGAAGGAGGGGAAGGCCGCATCGCCCGCGATCCGGTAGACGGAATCCCAACGGAAAGAATTATAGTCCGGGTAGAACCGACGCTGACGGCCGTAACGTGCGCAGGTGCTTCTCCAGGCAGCGAGAAGGCTTCAGTTGCCTGGACAGATGGACGAAAGCTCCTGCTGCAGGCGGTTCAAAGCCACGCGCATTTCGCTCATCAGTTCTCGATTGCTGGAGCGGAGCATGCGGGAGGTATGAATTTCCGCGTTGAGCGCCGACAAGGCTCCGATGGAGACAGAGGATCTGTTGAGACCTGCAGCCGAGGAAGAGTTGCTGACCGTGCTGCCGTCACCGATCTGTTGCGCACGACTGGAGCAGCGGAGGGCGACCCAGGCGTCCAGATCGCTGGGGCGGGCGAGGATGGCCTTCTTGTTCGAACGGAGGGGACGGCGGACAGGCAGGCCGAAATCCTGCTCCCAGCGCTGCACAGTGCGGACCCCTTTGCCCATGTAGCGGGCGATATCCTTCCAGGAAGTCAGGACGGTGATGGGAGGAACCAGGATGGCAGCGGGAGCGGTCATGGATCCGTTCTTCATCGAATTCTCCGATCGTCCGGTCGATTGCCGGGGGCTGCTGCAGTAGTGCCCTATCCCGTTGAGAGTGCCTCGACCCGACTACAGATGCCTGAAACGCTGTAATCGCACCTCTTCTATATCACAGTTCCTGGCGTCCGTACGGTGCGTTAGCCACCGGAGAGGGCAAGACAGCCATCCCAAGCAGGGAGAGGAGCGCACGGGTGAAGCATCGGGACGTGATTGCGATCGGGGCTTCTGCCGGGGGCATTGAGGCGCTGCGGCAGCTGTTGGGCGCACTGCCGGGGACCCTGGAGGCGGCGGTGCTGGTGGTGCTGCACACGACAGGGCGAGGCGGGAGCCTCCTGCCGCAGATTCTGGGACGGGCGAGCCGCCTGGAGGTCAGCCATCCGGGGGACGGAGAGCGGATGCAGCAGGGGCACATCTATGTAGCGCCGCCGGATTTTCACATGCTGGTGGAAGACGGGCGTCTGCGCGTGCTGCAGGGGCCGCGGGAGAACCTGCACCGGCCGGCGATCGATCCGCTGTTTCGGTCGGCGGCGGTGGCGGCGGGGCGACGGGTGATTGGGGTGGTGCTGACCGGGCTGCTGGACGATGGGACCTCAGGACTGATGGTGGTAAAAGCGCACGGGGGCGCGGCCATCGTGCAGGATCCCAGGACGGCGATGTTTTCGGCAATGCCGGAGAATGCGCTGGAACAGGTGCCGGGCGCAACCGTGCTGCCGCTGGACCAGATTGCAGCCGAGCTGGTGCGGCTGGTGAACGAGGAGTTGCCGGAGACGGGACCCGTACTGGTCCGGAGCGCGGTGGAGGAAAAGGAAACGCGATTGCTGGAGCAGGCGATGCCACAAATCGAGAATGGCGAGCGACCGGGAGATCCTTCCGTTTTCGCGTGTCCCGACTGCGGAGGCGTCCTGTTGGAGATGGAGCAGAACGGCTTTTTGCGGTTTCGGTGCCGGGTGGGGCATGCGTTTACGGC
>JBAUZR010000653.1:0-7220 GCA_049585375.1 Acidobacteriaceae bacterium | reverse complement strand
TTCGGAGGACGGCAAAACCCTCTATGCAGCGGACGCCGGTTCGGATGCGGTGGCCGTTTTCGACCTGAATCGGCTTACCGGACCAGACAAACTGCATGTTCCCGTCGGCTTCATTCCGACCGAGTGGTATCCGACGGCGCTGGCGCTGAAGGGCGGGCATCTTTATGTCGCCACGGGCAAGGGCGAGGGGACCGGGCCGAACGTGGCGCCACAGCCCGAGGCCGCGAACCCGGGGTCGAGCCAGACGAAGCTGCTGGAAAAACGGCCTCACACCTACATCTCAACGATGCTGCATGGATCGCTGGCGACCATCGACCTGAACGAGGTGCGCGACCACTATCGTGAGCTGACGACGGACGTGCTGAAGAGCAACCTGATGTATGCGGCACGCCAGCAGATCGAGTTTCGGGGCGGAGGGAACCGGATTCACCACGTGATCTACATCATTAAGGAGAACCGGACCTACGATCAGATCCTCGGCGACCTGGGAGTGGGAGACGGCGATCCGTCGCTGACGATGTATGGCGAGTCGGTCACGCCGAATCTGCACGCGCTGGCGAAGCAGTTTGGAGTGCTGGATAACTTCTACGACTCGGGAGAGGTCTCCGGCGATGGGCACGTCTGGTCGACGGCGGGGACCACCAGCGACTACACCGAGCGAACCTGGCAGCAGGCGTATCGCGGCCACGAGCGGGTCTATGACTTTGAGGGCGTGGTCGAGGGCGGGTACCCGCTGCTGGAAGGGATTCCGGATATCGACGAGCCATTCAGCGGATATCTGTGGACGGACTTCGCCCGGAATCACAAGACCTATTACCACTTCGGCGAGTTCATTTCGAGCCAGTTCTGCACGGACCAGGCGACGCCCGATCACGGGAAGCCAGAGGATCAGAAGTTGCCGGAGGTCGCGGGGACGCCGGAAGGGAAGCATTTCTGCGACCACCCGTTCATTCACAAGGGCGATCCGATTCCGGCGAACTACGGTGGCGGGACCAGTCCGTATCCATGGAAGATTCCGCTGATCTACAAGAACGTTGCGACCAAGCGGGAGCTGGAGGGGCACTTTGACCCGCTGTATCCGGACTTCGAGCTGAGCTTTCCAGATCAGCTGCGGGTGAACGAATTCCTGGTTCACTTCAACCAGTGGGTCGCGGACCGGAAAGAGGGCCACGACACGATGCCGCAGTTCGTGATGCTGCGGCTGCCCAACGATCACACTGCAGGAACCACTCCCGGAATGCCGACGCCGCAGGCTTCGGTAGCCGATAACGATCTGGCGGTGGGCCGCGCGGTGGATGCGGTGTCGCATAGTCCTTATTGGGACGACACGGCGTTCTTCATCCTCGAGGACGATGCGCAGGATGGGGCGGATCACGTGGATGCGCATCGGTCGATTTCGCTGGTGGTCAGCAAGTACGCGCCTCACGAGGCGAAACCGTTCGTGGATCACACCTTCTATACGACGGTGAGCACGCTGCACACGATACTGCGGCTGCTGCAGGCGCCGCCGATGAGCACGAATGACGCGCTGGCTCCGATGATGACGCCGGAGTTTGCGGGGGCGGGCGATCAGCCGGCGTTTAGCGCGGATTACCGGAACCGGGACAACGGGCTGATCTACACGGCGAACTCGCCGAAGGCGGTGGGGGCGAAGGAGTCAGCGAAGATGGACTTCCGGGTCGAGGATCACGCGCCGGTGGTGAAACTGAATGTGATCCTGTGGAAAGAGGCGATGGGAAAGAAGCCGGTTCCGTGGATGCTGACGCATCCGGAAGCGCCGCGAGACGGGGACGACGACGACCGGTAGGCCATCGACCGAAAAAACTGTGTTTTTCGCGAGATGCCAAGTCGTGAAGATCGAGCGACTTGAATTCCCGGTCCTGGGCCCCATCGCGCCTAGTACTGCATTGAGGCGTATGGCGCGAGGCCCCATCGGGCGTGTGCCTGCAGGACGCGAGGCGTAGGCCCACCACAGTGAGCACAGAGTGCACAGAGGTCGTTCGCCGGTTTGGTATCCAGCCTTTTCCCGTGGATACCCTGATCGGAGATGAGAAAGAGCGGGGCGCGAAGCGCGCGGGTCCTGGGACCCAGCCTGGAAAGCAAAAGGACTCGCGTTTGGCGAGTCCTCCTGGATCAGGCTTATAACTCCAGTGTGGAGATCGGCTCGCGCTGAAGCAAGGGAAAAGCTGCGATGGAGGAAACGAAGGTAATAAAGTGACTTCCGCTGGGCCGCAGGGGCGCAGGAAGGTTGATGTCCCAGATTGGTTCGGTCTGCGGTATCCTGGGCCGCCGCGAGGAAAGAAGTCGGTTGAGGCTGCGGTGAAAAAAGAGTTCGCTTCTTGCTGTGGGGTGAACCTGGCCGGGGGGTGCCGGGGTGCTGCTGGCGCGTGCAGAGGAGCCGAGCAGATGAGCCGTGCAGATGAGCCGTGCAGATGAGCCGAGCAGAGGAGCCGCGCAGAGGAGCCGTGCAGAGGAGTCGTGCAGAGGAGCCGCGCAGAGGAGCATGGATGTCGAGATTTCACGCTCCTCCTGGAGAGGTGGAGACCTCCCGCTCCTCCTGGAATAGCGCTCCGCTGAGCGGCTGCGAGACCGCCCTGGATTTTCGGCAGCGTGGGACCGATTCCCAGCGCCAGGTCTTCCTGATGCATGAGCCCGTTTCGCTACGGGGGTGCCATTCGACGCGGCGTCATTGCGACGCCTTGCTCAGGCCAGGGCCCCTCCGCTCCGCGCCGGGAAGCATCGTGCAACCGGTGGAAGCAATCTCGGCGCCCCCTTGGTCAGGATCACGAGTGCTTCAGGTGGTGAGACGGTTGGGGGAGATGGGGCGCATCTGCCACAGCGAAAAAGCGGTGAGGCTCTTGAGGCCGGAGGTGACCTGGACAGCGATGGGCGGGGCCGAGGAGCCGTCGTAATAGAACCTTTGGGTGAAGGCGCCGTGGCGGTTGACGAGGGCCTCGATGGCGGAGCCGTCGATGTAGAAGCGGAGATGGACTTCGGGCTGGGGGTCGGCGCCGAGGGAGACGGGCTGGTCTTCGATCAGGATGGTTTCGGGGCGAGCGGGATCCCAATAGCAGGTGAGCCAGGCTCGGCCTGATGCGCCAGGGGAGACGAGGGCGAGCGTCACGGGGTCGGCGGAGCGGCGAAAGGCGACGACGATCTCGCCGCAGGCGCCATGAATCTGAAGCTGCGTTAGCTGCTTGCGGACTGCAGTCTCGTGGCCGGTGAGGCGCAGGGGCTGCTCGTCTTCGCGGAGCTGCTCGACTTCGGGTGCGACTTCAATCTGGAGATCGCTGCGAGCATCGAGGGTGAGGACGCGGGGAAGGGACATGAGGCCCGCCCATCCAGCCGCGCTGTATTCCGCTTCGGGACGGCGCTCCTGAATCCAGCCCCAGAGGATGCGGCGGCCGCGGGCGTCGAGCTGGGATTTGGGGGCGTAATACGCACCGTGGTCCAGGACGCCGCCGCGCTCGGAGTGGAAGAGCATCGTCGCTGGATCGAGGACGCCCGATTGCCAGTAGGCGCGGCCTCCAGTGGAGTGGAGGAGGACGTGTCGATCGCCGAGGGGGAAGAAGTCGGGGCACTCCCACATATCGCCGGAATCGACTGGGTTCGCGGCGGAGCGGCCTGAGGCGGAGCCCTGGGCGAGGGGGTGGAGGTAGTCCCACTGCCGGAGATCGGTGGAGCGGTAGAGGAGGACGGCGCCGCCCTGTCCACGGATGCCGGAGCCGATGGCGACATACCAGCTGTTGTCCTGGCGCCAGGGCGCTGGGTCGCGAAAGCCGGTGACGTCGAGGCCGGGCGGCGGTGCGGCGATGACGGGCTTGAGGAATTTGGTCCATTCGGTGAGATCGCCGGAGGAGAAGGCGAGGCACTGCGATTCGCGGAGGCTGTGGGCGCCGTCGCGGAGGGTGGCCTGGTTCTCGGGCGCGGAGACGACGCCGGCATAGAGGATGGCGACGTTGTCGCCGTAGGCGAGGGCCGATCCGGTCCAGCATCCGGCGGCGTCCGGTCCTCCGGGAGTAGGGGCGATAGCAACGGGCAGGTGGCGCCAGTGCACCATGTCGGGGCTGATGGCGTGGCCCCAGTGCATGTCCGCCGCGATGGCCGCGTGGGGGTTGTACTGAAAAAACATGTGGTACTGGCCGCTCCAGAAGATGGGGCCGTTGGGATCGTTCATCCAGTTGCGGGCGGGGAGGAAGTGATATTGGGGGCGGCGGGGGTCGCTCGCAAGGTCAGCGGCGGATACCTCGGCGAAGGCCGGGATGCGCAGGGTGGCGGCTCCGGCGAGGGCGGCGGTGCGGGCGAGGAAGGTGCGGCGGGTCAGCACTGGAACAGGGTACAGGGTGCAGAGCACTGGAGAAGACCGAATTGAGCTGAACCTGCTGCCGAATGGCCGGGGGATGCTCGAAGCGGCGCGGCCGAGGGGCAGCATGAAGAATTTCATCGGACGGCTGAAGGGAAGAAGCAAGAAGGTTGCAACGATAGAAGAGATCAATGAGGCGGCGGCGAGGGGCTGGGCGGGCCTGCGATGAGCATGACAGCAGACACCAACATCCTGGTGCGAGCGGTTATGGGAGATGACCGAAGTCAGGCAGCCGCAGCCGAAAAACTTCTGCTTCGTGCCGAGTTGGTTGCCATTACCCTCCCATGCCTGTGCGAACTGGCATGGGTGCTGCGCGCGGTGTATGGCGTGCAGTGCGCCGAGATCGCGGAGGCGATCGAGTCGCTGATCGATACGGGAACGTCGTGATGAATCGTCTGGCTGCAGAAGCTGGAGTAGCGGTTCTGAGGGGTGGGGGCGATTTCGCGGATGGGGTTATCGCCTGGGAGGGCCGCGGGCTTGGCGGCGAAACGTTTGTGTCGTTTGACAGGAAGGCGGTGGCGGCGATGACAGCTCTGGGTGAAACGGCACGGGTGCTGGAGTGAGAGAGGAACCCAGAAGGTTAGTGGGTTGAAGCCGGAGCCGTTGTCACTGACCGGACACTCCAGTCGTGGTCATGCTGTATCCATGCGGCGCCCCAAAGAACCAGACCGACACAGATCGCCAGAAGAATTGCCCGTCCGGCTGCCGTCATTGGTCGCTGACTCCTGCGGCCCTCCTACCTACCACTGCACGCCCGGATACAAGCTGCCCAGCCGCTCGGTGCGGTAGTCGTTCGTTCCCTTCACATGCAGGTGCCAAACCGTCTGCGGATTTGCAGTCCGCGTCACTTCCCACACATCGGAGTTGTCTCCCTGGCTGCACAAATCGATCTCGATGTCGTTGTTGGCCAGACCCTGGACTCCGCCGCCCCAATACGAGTACTGCTTCGGGGGAAAGACATCATGCCATACGAGCGTCGCCGTCTTCGCCGCTTCGTTTATGCGGAAGATTGGCACAGTTGTGTAGCATTTCCCCGCGCCCTTCGTGCCGCACATCTTGCCATCTGCCAGGATCCGTCCGTAACCGTTGTCCATCATTCCGAGGTCCAGGACGCCGGCATCCTGCTGGCTGAACAGCACCGGATTGTGCTGACCGTAGTTCCAGTCCTGGGGGACCTGTCCATTCACCAGCTTCAGATCGCCGCCATTCCCCAGCGTCCAGAGGATCTTTCCCGTTCCCTGGCCGTTTCTGTAATCGATCTTCATCACCCAGCTCTGCGACCGCATCGAGACGATCAGGTTCCCATCGTCCTTCGTGTAGACCACCGCGTTCATATGCGTCCAGTCCGGGAAATCTTTCGGATGCCGGTTCACATCCAGATGATCGAACGTGCTCCACGTCCACACCGGCTGCCATTGTGGATCGAGATCCACCACGATGTCCCCGATCACCCGGGTCGTTCCCGGATATCCCGGCAGGTTGGTGTAGTCCCGTGTGGCCGCAGTCACCACGATCATGTGCCCATTCGGCAGCAACTCCACGTCGTGGTGCATCATCTGCAGCGTCGGACCCTTGTATCCCCGTGCACGCAGCCGTTCGTCCAACTGCTGCATGTCGATCTGCCGGACCGTCTCGCCCGCCAGGTTGATCTCGCGAAGCACCAGCGTCGAATCGGGCGGCGGCGCGCCGTCGGGGCTGTCCAGCAGCTGGTGCGCCGGGAATCCGATCACCACGAGAAAGTCCCCGTTCGGCAGCGGCTTGATCGGGTTAATGATCGTGCCGAAGCGCCGTGCCTTCGGTGTCGGCACCCATACCTTCGCGTGAAAGTTTCCGTGCAGCCAATCCGCCAGCGTCAGGTAAACCGCATGCAGATCCTTATGGATCTGCACTACCGTTGAGGACTCTCGGTCGGGGTAGTCGTATGCCCACAGAACGTGCCCCTGCAGATCGGTGACGATCGCCTCATACCAGTGGCCGATCGACGGATTCAGCAACTCCACGCCCGGCTGGGGGGCACCCAGGGTCTGCACCGTGATCTTCGGGATCATTCGGCTCTTGTAATGCCCGGTCGTGAAGGCGTGATCCGCGTCCCGCACTACCGTTCCGTCGGGGAACTGCGCTACGGCCTGCATGTGATAGGTCGTATCCCCGCGCATGCCCGCCACCAAAATTTGCGCCGGCTTCCCTGCTTCCGCGTTCACGGTCCAGGTGTTAAGCCCATATTTCGTCGTTGGACCGAACTCCACCGTGATCCGGGCAGCACTGAGCGGCTCAATCGTGTAGCGGGCGACTTGCGGATTGAGGGTGTATCTCACTGTGCCGCTTTGCACCGCATCGGCGCCCTGGCCGATGACCGCCGGAGTCTCCTTACGGCATCCCGTAACCGCAAGGCCGGAAAGGATCGCGGCGCCACACACAGCAGAGAAGAGTGCTTTCCTTTGTTTCCTGCCACCGAGATTCATCCGCCTGGGTTGTCCTTTCAGGATCTGAGGAAGATCGATTGCCAGCCATCTGCGCCGCGGCACTCAGGCCAGGGTTTTGTCGTCAGCCGACGGGTGTAGGTTTGGGGCGTTCCCAGGGCTGGAGGATGCGGACCGATGCCATGCCGGCAGCGGTTGCGGCCTGGATGCCCATCTGGGTGTCTTCAAAGACGAGGCAGGATTCGGGAGGGACGTTGAGCTTTTTCGCCGCGAGGAGGAAGGGCTCGGGATCGGGCTTGGAGTGGGTATAGTCGCCGGCGCAGACGAGGACGTCGAATTTGTCTTCGAGGTGCAGGGCGCGGAGTGAGGCGGTGACGGATTCGCGCGTGGACCCGCTGACGACGGCAAAGGGGATGCTGGGGTGGGCGGCTTCGATC
>JBAUZR010000652.1:0-3303 GCA_049585375.1 Acidobacteriaceae bacterium | reverse complement strand
CTTCAAATCCCGGATCCGGCGGTTTCGAGGCCGCGTTCACCCTGGCCACTCAGGACCCAGGTATCCTTGCTGCCGCCGCCCTGCGAGGAATTGACTACGAGCGAGCCCTGGCGGAGGGCGACGCGGGTGAGGCCCCCGGGGACGATGGTGACCTTGTCGCCGAAGAGGATATAGGGGCGCAGATCGACGTGACGGGGACCGATGGAACCGTCTTCGAGCAGACAAGGGGAGCGGGAAAAACTGAGGGTGGGCTGGGCGATGTAGTTGCGCGGATCGGCATCGATGCGGCGCCGGAATTCCTCGCGCTCGTGGGCGGAGCTTTGGGGCCCGACGAGCATGCCGTAGCCGCCCGACTCGCCGACGGCCTTAACGACCAGCCTGGCGAGATTCTCTTTGACGTAAGCGCGATTCTTAGCGTCGGTGAGGAGCCAGGTCTCCACGTTGTTGAGGATGGGATCTTCACCGAGATAGTAGCGAATGATGGCGGGGACATAGGCGTAAATGGCCTTGTCATCGGCGACGCCGGTGCCAAAGGCGTTGGCGAGCGTGACGTTGCCGCTGCGATAGGCATTGAAGAGGCCGGCGGCTCCGAGGATGGAATCGGGGCGAAAGGCGAGGGGATCGATGAAGTCGTCGTCGACGCGCCGGTAGATGACGTCGACGCGTTTGAGACCCGCGGTGGTGCGCATGTAGACGATGTTGTCGTGGATGACGAGGTCGCGGCCTTCGACGAGCTCAACGCCCATTTGCCGGGCGAGCCAGGTGTGCTCAAAGTAAGCAGAGTTGTAGACACCGGGAGTGAGGACAACGACAGTGGGCTCGGGACGGCCTTCAGGAGCGAGGGAGCGGAGGGTGGAGAGGAGCGCCTGCGGGTAGTGATCGATGGGTCGGACGCCGTAGTCGCGGAAGAGGCTGGGGAGGGTGCGCCTCATAATGCGGCGGTTGGTGAGCATGTAGCTGACGCCGCTGGGGACGCGGAGATTGTCTTCAAGGACAACGAACTCGCCGTTTTCAAGACGGAGAAGGTCGGTCCCGGCGATAGCGACATAGACATTGCGGGGAACGCGGAGGCCGCGCATCTGGCGGCGGAACTGGACGCAGCTGTAGACGACCTCGCGGGGGACCACGCCCTGGGTGAGGATCTTCTGATCGTTGTAGACGTCGTGGAGGAAGAGATTGAGGGCGGTGATGCGCTGGGTAAGGCCGTGCTCGATGCGCTCCCACTCCTCGGCGGTGACGAGGCGGGGGATCAGATCGTAGGGGAAGATGCGCTCGGTACCTTCGTCGCGCCCGTAGACGGTGAAGGTGATGCCCTGCATGAGAAAGGAGGCGTCGGCGGACTGCTTGCGGCGGCGGATTTCGTCGGGGGGCAGAGAGGCGAGTTCCTGGAAGAGGGCCTTGTAGTGGGGGCGGATCGTGCCGTCCCCGTCGAACATCTCGTCGAAGGCGCCATCCATGGAGTAGGTGCGGAGCAGCGGATGCTCGAGCGCGGCGCGAACGGGTGTGGTCGTCATGACGATTCAGGGGACCGCGGGAAATCACGAACCGTTTCGGACGGGGAAACACCCACGCTGCGACGGGGCAACGTACTTGGTTTGTATCACCGCGGAGCCGCAGGCATCAAGGAAAACAGAGATTGGGGAGTTAGTGCCGCAGATCGGGACGTGGGACAATCAGGCGCGGGAGGAACAGGCATGAGCCAAATCGAAAGCAATGAGTATCAGGAAGCCATGAAGCGCGCTCTGGCTCGCAAGCCTTTCCTCCATTCAGACGGCAAGTATCTGACCCGCGAAGAGATTCACGACCGTGACCGTTCGCGTGCCGAACAGGAGGAACTCAATCGGTCCCGACAAGGTGGAGCAGAGGCGGCTGAGCGTTAGCGGCGATAGATCACGCCGCCTTTCATGACAAATTGAACGTGCTCGACGGCGGTAATGTCGTCGAGGGGGTTGCCGGGAACGGCGATTACGTCAGCATAGAAGCCGGGGCGGAGCTGGCCGACCGCTTTTTGCCAGGTGAGGATCTGCGCTCCGTTGAGGTAGTCGGCCTGGAGAACGGCGGCGGGGGTCATGCCGTACTTCACCATCAGCTCAAATTCGCGGGCCTGGGTGCCGTGGGGGAAGGGGCCGACATCGGAGCCGATGGCCATGGGGACTCCGGCGGCGACCTGGCGCTTGAACTCGTGGATTTTGTAGTCAAGCATGGCGTGCTCGCGGGCCGCGGCGGCGGGTGAGGGGGCGTGGTCGGCGAAGTATTCAAAGATGGTGAAGGTGGGCACGGCGGGGATGTGCTTTTCCTTCATGAGGCGCATGGTCTGGTCGCTGAGCTGGGTGGCGTGGTCGATGGAAGCGACGCCGGCTTCGGCGCCGAAGAGTGCGCCGGGCTCGCCGTTATCGTGGACGCCGACGTTGGTGTCGAGGCGGGCGGCTTCAGAGACGGCAGCCTGGAGCTGGGCCTCCGTATATTGATACGGCGTGTGGAACTCCCAGAATTCCGGATCACCGGGCTGGGGGCCGAGGTGGTTCTCTGCGCAGAGGGGTTGGTCCTGCTCACAGGGTACGGCGTTCGGGCCAGCGGGAGACATTGATTCGGCGCCGGTTTCGTAAACCTTGACGAAGGTGGAACCGTCCTTGTGCTGCTGGCGGATGGTTTCGACGAGCTGTTCGGAGTCGTTGGCGTAGTCGGCGTTGGAGAGGACGTGCTGGGCGGGGTTGTAGCGGATCGCGTCCTCGTGGCCGCCGAGGATGGAGATAGCGTTGCCACTGATGCGGAGACGTGGACCGGGGATGAGGCCTTCATTGATGGAGCGCATGACGGCGGTGTCGGCGTAACCGGCGCCTTCGGTGCCCATATCGCGCTCTGCGGTGAAGCCGGCCATGAGGTCGGCTTTGGCGGCGAGGGTGGCGAGGATGGTGCGCTGGGGGACGGATTCCACGACGGTCTGCAGGTCTTCGGCGCCGGGATGGAGGAAGAGGTGGACGTGGACGTCGATCAGGCCCGGCATGAGGGTGGTGTCGCCGAGATCGATGACCTGGGCGCCGGCGGGGTGGTCGACGGAGGAGCCGGCGGCTGTGATGTGGTCGCCTTCGACGAGAACTTCGCCGGGGGAGACGATTTTGCCGGCTTCGACATCGAAGAGGCGGGCGGCGTGGAGGACGATGGGGTGTTGCCCGGAAGAGGGGGAATCCGGCGCGGTCTGGGCGTGACCGGCGGAGGCGCAGGCGAGCGCGGCGAGGCAGAGCAGGTGGTGCAATCGCATCGAGGTCCCCCTTGAAAACGCTCCCCAGAATAGCAGAGGGGGTG
>JBAUZR010000651.1:0-7736 GCA_049585375.1 Acidobacteriaceae bacterium | reverse complement strand
CCAGTGCCGGACCACCAACTCGGGCACCAGGACGGCGATGTGCCGGTCGGCATGGGCGCGCTCCTCGGAGAGGATGTAGTCGAGCAGGGGGAGCAGGACGGTTCGGTAGGGTGACTGGAGCCGGGTGAATTTGGGCACGGCGCAGCCTGCCTCGATCATGGGGTCAAAGATCTTTTCTTTCCAGAGCAGGTGCAGCTCGTCGTCGCCATGGCTTTCGTCGGGGGTGTCGACGTGCACGATCTGGAGCTCGGGCGAGATGGACATGGCAAAGCGAAGGGCCTTTTCCGCGATGCGGCTCCAGCGATCCATGGGAAGAATGACGATGGGCGGATGGATGTTGGTGACGCGGAGGGGATGGGCGATGGCGGTTTCGCGCCGGACGCGCCGGTAATGGCGGTTCACCGCAACCATAGCCAGGATCATGATCGGGATCAGCAGCGCCGTTACCCAGGCACCCTCGACGAACTTGGTCAGCAGCACAACGATGGTGGTTATGCCAGTGGCAACTGCGCCGATTCCGTTGACCAGCATACGCGCCGTGGAACCGGGGCCGCCGAGACGCTTCCAGTGCACCACCATGCCGGCCTGGGAAAGGGTGAAGGCGAGAAAGGCGCCGATGGCATAGAGCGGGATCAGGCGATCGGTGACACCGCCGAAGAGGGTGAGCAAACACGCGGTGAGTCCAACGAGGACGTAGATTCCCCATGAGTAGAGGAGGCGGCGTCCGCGGAGGGTGAAGACGCGGGGCAGATAACCCTGGAGGGCGATGGATCGGGTGAGTCTTGGAAAATCGGCGAAGGCGGTGTTGGCAGACAAAGCGAGAACGAGAAGGATGGAGCCGATGGTCAGGTAGTAGAACCAGCCGCGCCCCAGCACGGCGGCGGTGAGCTGGGACAGAACACTCTGATATCCGGAACTGCCGGGATCGGTGGCGCCGACGTGGTAGATACGGCACAGCCAGGCGATTCCTGCGAGCAGGACGATGAGTAGGGCGATGATGACGGTGAGAGCGCGCCGCGCATTTTTCGTCTTCGGTTCACGAAAGGCCATGACGCCGTTGCTGACCGCTTCCACTCCGGTCATGGCGGTGCAGCCACTGGAGAAGACGCGCAGCAGAAGCCAGAGACTGACAGCGGTGGTGGCGGCCGGTAAAGGAGCAGGCGGGACGACTGGCATGGGGTGGCCGCCTGTAGTGGCAGCGCGAAAAAGGCCCACTCCGATGACGGTAAGCAGCGTGCCAAGGAAAAAGTACGTCGGGATAAGAAAGACGACGCCGGTATCGCGCACCCCGCGCATGTTGACCAGAGTGAGGAGCGCGAGCACGCCGAGACAAAGCCCCAGGGTGTGGGGCTGGAGCGAGGGAATCGCTGAGATGAGAGCGCCTATGCCGGCCGAGATTCCCACAGCGGCGGTGAGGACGTAGTCGATCATGAGGGCGGCTGCGGCCAGCAGTCCGGCGCGATAGCCCAGGTTCTCGCCAGCTACCGTGAACGAGCCGCCTCCGTGAGGATAGGCTTCGATGGTCTGCGAGTACGAAAAATACAGAATGACCAGCAGAATCAGAATCGCGATGGTGATGGGGCCGATGAAGTGAATGCCGCCGAGCCCCAGGGGAATCAGCAGGGTGAGAGCAGCTTCCGGTCCATAGGCGGCGGAGCTGAGCGCATCCAGCCCGAAGACGGGGATGCCAGCAGCCGGGCCAATCTGCTCGCCACGCTCCTCGGAGGTGGCCAGCGGTCGTCCAATCAGCAGATCAGTAATTTGCATGCAGTGGTGGAATCATCGTGCCAGATTGCCGGCGTTATTGCTTGAGATGCTGCAGGAAAAAGTGAGCCATCACGCGGTCGGCCTCTTTCGACTCGGGGAGGTTGGGGTTGTTCCAGAAGGCGTGCGGGAGGGCGTCGAAGAGGACCATCTGCGTGTTGTCGTTGCCGGCGCGGAGAAAAGCTCGCTGCAGATTGGCGGTGCCGCTCAGGAGGAGGTCGCGGCCGCTGGTGATGAAGAGCGTGGGCGGCATGTTGCGAAGGTCGGCGAAAACGGGCGAGAGGACCGGGTCGGTCGGGCTGGTGGATCCGGTGTACTCCGCATCGTGCTCGTTAGGAGAAGGCGGATCGAGATGGCCGGACAGGCCGTTGAGTGCGTACATGGCGGTGGAGTCGCCGGCGCGGGAGAAGTCGCCCATGCCGGAGAAGATGCCGAGGGCTCCGGGCAGGGGCAGGTGGAGCTGGCGCAGCTTTACGGCGACTTCGCCGGTGAGGATGGCTCCAGCGGAGGTGCCGTAGATGGCGATGTGGGAGGGCTTGTAGGTTTTCAGCAGATCTTTGTAGACGGCGACGACATCATCCAGGCCGGCGGGGAAGGGATGCTCCGGGGCGAGGCGATAAAGGACGGCGACGACCTTCATCTTTGTGAGATTGGCCATCGGGATGGTTTCCGTCCATGAGCCGGAGTCGGAGTTGAATCCGCCGCCGTGGATATTGAGGAGTACGTGGTCGGGATCCATATCAGCGACGGGTGTGATGATGCGAACGGGAACGCCGGCGATGGTGCTTTCGGAACGATGGACAGGGTAGAGCTGCGCGGAGACGTCGCCAGCGTGGTTCTGCCAGACATCGGTGCCGTGACGGCGCTGCTCGAGAGTCTGCGGGACCGCGGCGTCAGAGGCGGGACGGGCCAGCGTGGCTCTCGCCTCGGCGCTGAGGTCGGGTGGGATGGGAATGACGCGGGTGATGTGGGCGGTGCCGTTCGAATCGATGTAACTGGTATCGGTGTTGGGAGCCTGGGCGGCGGTGGTGCCCTGCTGGGCGAAGGCGGAAGCACAAAGAAGGAGCAGCGAGGCAATAAGAGCTTTCATGAATGGTCTCCGCGCGATGCGAACTGAAGGCGGAAGCATAGCAGAGGGGCGAGTGTGACGCAGAAAAGCGAAAGGCCCGCTTTCCAGCGGGCCCGCTTCAGAGGCTTTGGAGGGGTAGTCAGGGGTCAATCGGAGGTTCCCGCAGTTGTTACGCCGCGGGGAGATGCAGGAAGAGCTGATACAACCAGGTAGGTTGGAAACGCCTGAAGTCGCCTCTGGTGTTGTCTTTATAGATGCGCGAAACGCCTGGAAGTTGGCTCGGGAACAGAAAAAATATCGCAAGGCGATATGTCTCGTAGTTTCAGGTAATTAGACGCCCTCCAAGTTTCGTCACGGATGCTCCACCTTATAGAGTGCCGATGCGTGAGGCGCGAGCGTGAGCTCGATGTGGTCGACACGACCCAGGTCTTCGCGCTTCCAAAGGTCGCGAATGGGGCGCTTGCCGAAGGGGAAGCCAAGATCATCCCAGGAGAGATTCACGTCCTGTGGCGTGTCAGCGAGATTGAAGATGGCCACGTCATCGCCGGTTTGCTGGGAAGCGGCGGCCATCCAAACGACGAGGTTGCCCTTCTGGATGACGGGGCGATTGTTCTCAGAATACTGATCGACGTCGAGCACTTCGGGATCGGTGATGGCGTCCTCAGTGAGCGCGTCCATTTTGAGAAGATTGGCGCCGATGAAGAGGGGCGAGCGTGAGATCGACCAGAGCGTGACCATGGTGCGCATCTCGTCGGTCGTAAGCCGGGAGTGGCGCGGCTGGCCCCAGCCGGGAGTGGGTCCCAGGTAGCCGATGGGCAGCATGTCTGGGTCCGGCCAGTGGCCGGGTCCGGAATACTGCTGCCAGGCGGCGATGAGGGGGAACTGGTTTTTGAGGGCCTGTGGGAACCCGGGCGCAGTCGCGGGTTTGGACCAGACATCCCACACGTCATCGGAGATTCGCCAGAGTTGCGCGTTGTGGACGACGTCGTCAGCGTCGGAGAGGGGCGTTGGCCCCGGGGAAAGGCTGAGGACAATGGGACGGCCAGTTTGTTCGATGGCGCGGCGGAGCATGTGGATCTCGTCAGCCTGATAGGGGCGGGAGATGCAATCGACTTTCAGATAGTCGACGCCCCATTTCGCGTAGAGATCGGCGACCGCGTCGTAGTAGTCCTGGGCGGCCTTGTTGTTTTTGAGGCCGTAATTGTCGGAGTTCCAGGAGCAGGTGTTGCTGGAGTCGGCGGCATCGGCAGCGTGGAAGTGGGAACCGGGAATGGGCAGGTTGCGCTCAACGGCTTCCCGCGGGATGCCATGGATGATGTGGATGCCGAAGCGAAGGCCCTGCGCATGGACCCAGTCGGCGAGGGGGCGGAAGCCTTTGCCAGCGGCGGCAGAAGGGAAGCGATCGACGGCAGGCATGTAGAGGCCGCGGTCGGAGAGGGTGTAGTCCTGATGGCCGGCTGGATTCTCTGGATGCTGCGCGAACCAGCCCTCGTCGATGACGACGTACTGCCAGCCGTAACGCTGCAGATGGTTATGGAACCAGGTGACGGTGTCGCGAAACTGCTGCTCGTTGATGTTCAGGCCCCAGGCATCCCAGCTGTTCCAGCCCATGGGCGGGGTCTGGGCGATCTCGCTCATGTCGTGGCGGGCGGGGCGCGCGGCGATGGCGACCCCGAGAAAGGCAAGAAAGACGGGCAGGAAGAATCGGAGTGCGCCCTTGCGCATGGTCGGCATCCTCGCATGATCCACGGTGAGATCGCGGTGTTTCTATCGTAACCACCCTACACCCGAAGCCCGGCTCGGGTGCGATATACTCCTCTTTCTATGCGGGTATCCGTGATATTGCCAGCGGCCGGTCTGGGCACGCGTATGACGCCGGGCCACACAAGCCATGCTGCTCCCAAGCAGTTTCTGGAACTGGCGGGAAAGCCGATTCTGATTCGCACCCTGGAGGCGTTTGCCGCGGTGCAGGAGGTTTCCGAACTGGTGGTAGCGGTGCGCGCCACGGAGATGGAGCGGCTGACGGCTCATATTTTCGAGCATGGATTCGCGGAGCGGGTTCGTGTGGTGGAAGGCGGCGATAGTCGACAGGAAAGCGTGTGCAACGCGCTGAAGTCGCTGGACAGCGAAGAGGACGACATTGTGCTCGTGCATGACGCGGTGCGGCCGCTGATCGAGCCGGCGGTGATCCGACGTGTGATCGAGGCGGTGGAGAAGCACAGCGCGGCGATTGTGGGGCTGCCGGCGCTCGACACGATTAAGCAGGTGGAGCGGACAGCGGACGGCGCGATCATCACAGCGACGATTCCGCGAGAGTACATTGTCCAGGCACAGACACCACAGGGCTTTCGGTATGGGCTGCTCCGCAAAGTGTTTGCGGATGCGGAGGCCGATGGGTTTGTCGGCACCGACGAGGCAAGTGTGGTGGAGCGGGCCGGGATCCCGGTCTTTGTGGTTCCGGGCTCCCCGTCGAATCTGAAGATCACGCAGCCGGGGGATCTGGAGCTGGCCGAGTTTTACCTGGCGCAGCGGGGTGGCTCCTAGACCGCTTGCATTCGCGCTTGCCTGATATACCCTGAATGGACACGGAATCGTCATGGACATCCGCATTGGTTATGGCTGGGACTCGCACGCATTCAAGCCGGGCGTTCCTTTGAAAATCGGCGGGATTTACATTGAGCACCCGGAGGGCCTGGCGGGCCACTCCGACGGCGACGTGCTGCTGCATGCGCTGACCGATGCGCTGCTGGGCGCGGTGTCCGCCGGGGATATCGGGAGCTTCTTTCCGCCAGGCGATCCGCGCTGGAAGGATGCGGATTCCACCATCTTTCTGAACCTGGCGATGGAAGAGATCCAGAATGCCGGCTACCGGGTAGTGAATGTGGATTCGACTCTGGTTCTGAATGCTCCCAAGATCGGGCCCATCGCGGGCGAGATGCGGGAGCGTGTAGCGGAATTGCTGGGGGTGGCGCCGGCCAACGTGGGGATCAAGGCGAAGACGCCGGAAGGGCTGGCTGCAGACAACGTGGCCCAGGCGCACGCTGTGGTTCTGCTGGAGCGGATTGAGGACCCGAACGAGCTGCAGACGATGTCAGCGGTGATGCAGAGCCAGCGCGAGCTCGAAGATGTGGTCCGGGATCTGGTGAGCCAGGTGCACGGCGTGGCGGGCAAGCCGCCCTTCGATACGGACGACATTACCTAAGAACATCATCCGGGATTAGGAACGACTTCCCGGGATTGAAGCTGACCCTGTTCGCGCGCCACGTTCGCCGGGACAACTACTTCCGCTCCGGGCATCTCAGGAATCAGGTGGCCTTCGCCTTCCGGCAATAGCCAGAACTGTTCTGCATCCGCGGCACCCTGCAGGGCGCGGCGCAGTCGTTCCGACGGATCCTCATAGCCATCGTCGGCCAGAGCAAAAGTGCCGTAGTGCGTTCCGACGGCTGTCGCTGCCTGGAGGATGCGGCGAGCCTTCACGGCCTCCTCCGGGGTCATGTGCACCGGTCCCATGAACCACTCCGGGGCAAAGGCGCCGATGGGCAGCAGAGCGAGGCGCAGAGGCGCAAATCGTATGCTGATGTCTTCGAAGAAATTGCCGAATCCTGTGTCGCCGGCGAAGTAGATGTTCCCCGAGGGGTACTCGAGGAGCCATCCGCACCACAGGGTTCGGTTGCGATCGAACGGCGTGCGCGAGGCGAAGTGCTGCGCCGGAACGCAATGCACCCGAAAGGGTCCCCAGGGCTGTGACTGACCCCAGTCGTTCTCGACAATCTCGCGGAAGCCTATGCGGCGAAGCGCCTTCGCAACACCCAGCGGACAGAAGACGACAGGATGGTCACGCTGCCACAGTCTGCGCAAGGTCGGCCTGTCGAAATGGTCGTAGTGATTGTGACTGATGAGGATCGCGTGAATCGGGGGCAGGTCCTGAAAGCGAAGGCCTGGATCGCGGTGGCGCTGCGGGCCAGCAAAGGAGACGGGGCTGGCGCGGTGCGACCAGATGGGATCGGTGAGGAGATTACAGCCTTCCGTCTGGAGGAGCAGGGTTGAATGATTGACAAAGGTGACGCGCAGGCTGGAACCATCCACGTGAGCGGGCGGCGGGGGGCCGGGGATGGAGGGAATCCATGCGGGCCACGGGCCGGGTTTCCGGTCCTTCATCCACTGATAGAGCTCGCGGAAACCGTGCTCAGGGGCTCCGGGATTGATAAAGCGACCGTTGTGAAAATGATCGGCCAAATGATCCTCTGGCTTTTAGATGGCACAAAGCCGGCAAAGAGAGCAGGAATCGCTCGTCACGAAACGCGGTGACTCGCGCTGGCATGTCGCGAAAGCCTGGATCGACGAGGTGCCACGGGATGAGTAGTCGGGGAATCGACCCTGCTCCCCGTGGTTTCGCGAATTCCGGGTCGCAGCCAGAGGTTCTGCCCGGTGGCCCCCCATCGGGCTGCAAATTCCAGCCGCCGAATCGGTTCAGCGGGCCGGGTGGTTTTTGACGGCGTCTTCGCCGCCGGTGCCGACGCCACCGCTGGCGGCCGACGCGGCAGGCGGGGCCGCGAGAGCTGCAATCACTGGCAGAAGGGCGGCAGCAGCGAGTCCGGCCCGACCCATCATCTCTCTGCGAGTCAGGCCGCCGGGCACGGGCGCGAAAGAGTCCGGCTGCAGCAGGTTTTGATTCCGCAGTTCGGTGAGAGTGAAGAGCACGAGATCCTCGCTGACGGGCGAGCCGAGCTCGGCGGAAGCATGCGTGGCAATCTGCTGGACGGTGTTCCGGCCATTGCAGAGACGCCAGATGCAGGCGGAGCTGCGGTTGAGGCACCAGGCTTTGTGGCTGCGCTCGTCGTAGAGAAGGGTTTCGGTCTCCACTTCCTGGAGGGTGATGCGGTCGTTCAGGATGTTGCGGGGG
>JBAUZR010000650.1:0-6295 GCA_049585375.1 Acidobacteriaceae bacterium | reverse complement strand
GCCAACGACGTGGCCAAGTACTTCGCTATTATTCCGGCAATGTTTGCCGGTGTGTTTCCTGTGCTGAACGCGCTGAACATCATGCATCTGGCCACGCCACATTCGGCGATCCTGTCCGCCGTGATCTTTAATGCGCTGATTATTGTGGCGCTGATTCCGCTGGCGCTGAAGGGCGTGAAGTACGAGCCAATGTCGGCGCAGGCTCTGCTGCGACGGAACCTGATCGTTTACGGGATTGGCGGAATTATCGTGCCGTTCATCGGAATTAAAGTGATCGATCTGTTACTGAACGGACTGCGGCTGGCCTGAGGAGAGCTATGAAAAGCGTGCTGAACGTCGCGATTCGCTACACGATTGTTACAACTCTGCTGCTGGGAGTTGCTTACCCGCTTCTGGTGACGGGCATTGCGCAGCTCACGATGCGCAAACAAGCCGATGGGCAGCTGATTCTGCGCAAGGGGCAGGTGATCGGGTCGGCGATTATCGGGCAGAATTTCAGCAGCGACGGCTACTTTCATGGGCGGCTTTCGGCGGCGGGCAATGGTTACGACGCGACCAATTCCGGCGGGTCTAACTATGGCCCGACGAACAAGAAGCTGATCGACCGGATCGATGCAGATGTGGCCGCTTTGCAGAAGCAGGATCCCGGTAAGGAAGTTCCCATCGGTCTGGTAACGACCTCGGCTTCGGGGCTGGATCCGGATATCTCGCCGGAGGGAGCTTTGTATCAGGTGCCGCGTGTGGCTGCGGCACGACATTTGCCGGAGTCCACGGTGCTGGCGCTGGTGGAGCGGCACGTCGAGGGGCGCCAGTTCGGATTTCTGGGAGAGCCGCGGGTGAACGTACTCCGGCTCAATCTGGATCTGGACCGGATCTCCGGAGATGAATCTGCTGTAACAATCAACAAAAAATAAGCTGGTGCGGGAGTTAAAAAGGGCTGCCTTTCTTCGTGGTCAAAGCAGGGGCGATCCTCTAGAATAGCGTCCATCATGCGGTCAGGCGAGGGACTCTGGGCACGACAACGGAGTGCGCGCAGGGTCCGCTGCTGTCTGTTGCCCGCGTTTTTTGTCCTGACCGCCGTGGGTTCGCACGGCCTCTCCGCTTCCGATCAGAACGCGCTGGTGATTATGCCGGGGGCTGCGCCGGTAGAGAGAGAGATCCCTCCCGGGACCCGGTTGCGATTCACCGCGGGTGTGGCAGCCGGCACGACCGTCGTTCTGACCGTCACCGAGACACAACAGACGTTGAATGTGACCTGGACGGATGGGAGTGGGCGCGGTCATATTCCCCGGACTAACCTGGCCGGGAAAGGCGCGCAGATTCGGTTCACTCTGCCGGGGAGCAGCTCGCCGCAGTCCTTCGTCGCTGCTGCGGTGAGCAGGAAAAAGACGGCGACAGTGCGGATTGTGGCCAGCGCTCCTCATCCTGAAAACGCGAAGGACAAGCTCGCCGGGCAGGGCGAAGAGGTCCTGGCGGAGGCGGACTCGCTGTGGGCCAAGCATGATCCATCAAACGCAAAGGCTGTCATCGCAGCGTACGACCGGGCGATTGACCTCTTCGAGCAGTTACAGGACACGGCCAGGCTCCGCCGGGCGCTTGTCTGGAAGGCGGTCTGTCTGGCCTTCACAGCCGGCGATGCGCAGCAGGCCCTGCCGATCGCTCTTCGCGCGGTGCGGCTGGCCGATGCCGGGGATCCGGTGGAGCAGGCCAGCGCGTGGAAGACGGCCGGATTCATACAGACGGACCTCGCTGACTACAGCGCGGGCTGGCAGGATTACGCAAATGCTCTGCGGCTCTTTGCGGAGACCGGGGATCTCTTCAATCAGGAAATCATGCTTGAGAATCGCGGGAAGCTTCTGCAGATGACGGGAGATCTTGAGGGATCCCTGGAGGATGCGAACCGCGCAATTGGGATTGCGCGGGAACTGCAGGACGATGTCGGGGTACTGCACATCGAGGACGAAATCGGGAGCATCGATCTGCTGCAGGGGAAGATGCAGGCGGCGTTCGAGGCTTATTCTCAGGTTCTGCAACTGCAGCGGATCGATGCCTCCGATGTGATGATCGGGTTTGCCGAGACCGATCTGGCCAGCCTGTATCAGCAACTGGGGGCAACGGCGCAGTCCCAGGACATGCAGGCGCGGGCAGAAGGCTTCTGGGCCCAGCATCCTTATCTGCTGGGGCAGCTGACGACCATGATTCAGAGGGCGAAGCTGCAAGGGGACGCCGGTCAGTTATCTGAGTCGTTCGCGACTTATATCCGGAGTCTGCAGTTAGCGGAATCGGCGGGGATGAAGAGGGAGAAGGTGTTCATCCTGCTGGGACTGGGAACAACCTGCAGCCGGCAGGGTAAGCTGAGCGACGCGCGGAGCTATTTTGCGCAGGCGAAGCAACTGGCCAGCGAAATTCACGAAGCGGACGCGCTGGCGCAGATCGCCACGGCGGCAGGTGATCTGGAGATCGCGGCCGGGAATCTGCCGGCGGCTCGAGGCGATTATCAGACGGCCCTGACCGTGGCCCGGGAGTCGTTCGATCATCCCGACCTGATCTCAGCGCTGGGCGGTCTGGCGCACGCGGAGTTCAAAAGCGGAGAGGATCTGAGCGCGCTGAAGAACATCGAGGAAGCGCTCGACGGGATTGAGAGCGTCCGCGATTCGACTCCGCCCAACTCGCTGCGGACCGGCTATTTCTCCTCATGGCACAGTTACTATGCGTTAGCCATCGATATTCTGATGCATCTGCAGGAGCAGCACCCGGGCAACGGATATGACCGCCAGGCCCTGGCGATTGCGGAAAGAGGGCGGGCGCGATTCCTGCTGGATCAGATTGAAGCGAGCGGCTCTCCGGATTCAAAAGGAGTGGACCGCGAACTGCGAGCACGACACGCGGAAAGCCTGCGCCGGATCCATCTGGCGGAAAGCAGTTTGGCGGCGCTGCGAGCGGAACATCCACATTCCGCCGAAGCTGCCCGGCTGGAGTCAGAAGTGGCAAGACTGATGGAGCAGGAAGATCGGCTTGAAGCGGAGATGAGCCGGAGCACCGCGGCTCTCCCGGGAGCGGCGGATCTTTTTCGATCTTCCGGCCAGCTGATCGGGAAGCTGCAACCGAGCCTGAGCCCGAGGACCGCAGCGCTGGAGTACTGGACGAATGAGGATGCGAGCTATCTGTGGGTGGTCACGGCAGACTCGCTCCACGCTTACAGACTGGCGGGCGCCGGCAAGCTGAGTCTGTTGGCGCAAGAGCTGACGCAGGATCTCAGCGCGCCTTTCAGCACGGAGTTCTCGACGCCGGAGGCATTTGCCGCGGCTCTGTCGAGCTCGGCTGCGCAGTTCAACCAGGCGGCGGGGCAACTGGGGCGCTGGCTGGTGCCGGCGGGAGCGATTCCGCGTTCGATACACACGCTCCTGATCGTGGGCGACGGACCGGTGCTGTCGGTGCCGTTGGAGGGTCTGCGCATTGCGAACGGTGAGGGCGCGCGGTTCCTGCAGGATCAATATTGCGTGGTTCGGGAGCCATCGCTCACAGTCCTGCTGGCATTGCTGCAGCGCAAAGAACGCAGCCGTTCCACCGAGATCGCGGTGATTGCCGATCCGGTCTTCAATGCCGATGATCCTCGCCTGGCGGTTGTGCGGTCGGCAGAACCGGCTGAACTGAAAGATGCAGCGGACAGTTTCTGGTCGAGGACGAACGCCGCCGGAAATCTGAAGCGGCTGACCTATGCGGGGCAGGAGACGCGAGCGATCGAGGCGGCTGCGGGCGCTTCGCGCGTGTACCCGGTAGTGGGATTTGCCGCCAGCGCGGAACAGGTTCGATCGCTGGACTGGTCGCGCTTCGAAGTGGTCCACTTTGCCACCCATGCGTTCCTCAACCCGGTGCAGCCGGATCTGTCGAACGTAATGCTGTCGCGGCTCGACGCTGCCGGGCATTCCCAGCCAGGCGCGCTTTGGTTCTCGGACATAGCCTCGATGCAGATGCCGGTGGATCTGGTGGTGCTGAGCGCCTGCCAGACAGCCAATGGCGACCGGCTGCCGGGCGAAGGACTCGTTGGGCTGTCGTATTCGTTTCTGATCGCGGGGACGCGCCGCGTCGTCGGGTCGCTGTGGGATGTGGATGACGCGGCCACAGCGGAGCTGATGCGCCGCTTCTATCGGGCGCTGTACCAGGGTGAAGAGTCGCCGGCGGAGGCGCTGCGCTCCGCCCAAAGAGCTATTGCGAACATCCCTCGGTGGAGCAACCCTTACTATTGGGCGGGTTTTACCATAGAGGGCGATCCGCATCCTTTGCCTCGGTAGATTCGCATGGAGAACGGTGTGGCAAATCGGAAGTCAGGGCGGCTGACCCAGGAAGGACTGGATCGGCTGCTGCTGGCGCTCGGGGAGAACCGGGACGAAGCGGCATTGCGTTACGAGCGGTTGCGGGCGCGGCTGGTGTTCTTTTTTGCGCGGCGGCAGTTCGTCCTGGCGGAATCGCTGGCCGATGAGGCTCTGGACCGACTGGCGACTCGGCTGAGTACGGGGGAACGCATCGAGGTTCCGGAGTCCTACGCCTATGGAATTGCCCGGCTGGTGGCGCAGGAAGAAGGCCGCCGATCCGTGCGGGAAGCAGAGGCGAATCGTCACTATGCGCGGAACATATCCAGCGTTTTGGACACACAGGAAGAAGGAGAGATTCAGCAGGCGATGGAAGCTTGCCTCAGCCGTCACTCGGAGGCGGACCGCAAGCTGATGATGGAGTATTACATTGCGCGAGGCCGTGCTTTGATCGACCATCGCCGCCAGCTCGCAGAGTCTCTGGGCATGACGCCGAACGCATTCCGGAAGAGAGTTTTCCGCCTGCGGCGAGCGATTGAGGGCTGTGTGCGGGCACGGCTTTCGCAAAAGAACGGCACACGATGAACTCTTCCCCCAACTCGAAGGAATTCCGCGACTTTTTGCTGGATCGGCTGCCGCTGAGGCAGGCCGAGGCGATCGAAGAACGGATGTTTCAGGACGAGGCGTACTTCTCGGACCTGCAGGATGCCGAAGACGACCTGATCGAAGAGTATGTGACCGAGTCGCTGGATCGAGCCGATGCGGACCTTTTCGGCTCCCGGGTGCAGAGGGATGCGAGTCTGCAGGAGCGGGTGGCCATCCGGCGCGCGTTGATTCGGACCCTGCAGCGGAGCGAATCGGAAGCCGCCGCGGTGATGCCGGCGACAGGAGCGCGCCCGCATGGGCGAATGTGGGGCAGATTTCTGGTTCCGGGGTTCGCTCTGGCCATCCTCATACTCTTCCTGGTTTCCTGGGAAGCGGTGCACCGGGAGGGACTGCGAGCCACCGGAACGCCATCCGCTGCGCCTGCGCAGGGGTCAGCGGGAACCCAGCAGGAGGCGATGTCGCAGTCCGCCGCAGTGGTCTTTCTGCCCGCGCATGTCGCGCGCGGGGCAGCGCAGCAGACGTCAGTTCTGCACCTTGGGACCGCCGCACTGGTTAAGCTGGAGCTCGAGACCCCATCTGCCGATGCGTCGGCCCGCTGGAAAGTTCGCATCAGTGCCGGCAGCGCCAGCGTCTTCGATGCCGGCGATCTGGTTCCGCGGCAGGCTGGAGTTGTCTCCTATGTCGTGGCCGAAGTGCCGGCGTCGCAGCTTCCGCCGAAGATGTATCAAATCACTCTGTCGCCGCAATCGACCTCCAGCGGAGGGACGCCGTCTTCCTGGGATCTTCAGGTGGTGCAGTAACTCTCCTGATCTCAGGCGGCCAATCGTGAGCGGGGATGGTTTGGCGTTCCGTCCTGCATCTGCGACGGATCCACCTCCGGCATTTTTTCCTTCCACCCTCTGCGAATGAGCCAGGCATTGGCGGGGAGCGCCGTGAACGTGCCGACGATCATGGCGATCTGCATCATGAACCAGAAGACCGCCATGCCGGGGTCGAGGTGCGGCGAGGGGAAGAACAGGTAGTGAGTGATCGCCATCCAGGCGAACATGCCGACTTCAAACAGAGCGATGGAGACGGTATCGGCGCGGGCGGCAGCGATGAGGCCCTTGCCGAAGGACAGACCGCGCATGGGCGCGATGGTGAAGTACTGAAAGGCAATCCCGAAGAGATAGGCGAAGGCAAAGTCGAGGATCAGTCTCGATCCGAACGCCCCGGCAAAGGCAATGCCGAGGGTGGGGGCGATCGATTCAGCGAGGAGATCGCCAAGGCTGCAGCCGGCGCCGCAATGGAAGACGGCGAGGGTGTTCTGGAACAGGGTGGGTGGGTCGTCCTTGTGTCGCTCCATGGCGGCCTGCATCGCGGGCGACATGGGTTTCTTC
>JBAUZR010000649.1:0-9640 GCA_049585375.1 Acidobacteriaceae bacterium | reverse complement strand
TGGTGCTGGGGCAGGATCTGGCGGAGGGGCAGTTTGTTCAGACCGTAGTGCCGCAGGGCGTGTGGCAGGGATCGCGGTTGGTGGAGGGTGGGCGATTTGCGCTGCTGGGGTGCACGGTGAGTCCGGGGTTTGATTATGCGGACTATGCGTCAGGGAGCCGGGCGGAGCTGGTGCGCGGGTGGCCGGAGTGGGCGGAGATGATCCGCACGCTGACGAGAGGTTAGCGATTAGAAAGGCCACAGGCCACAGGCCACAGGTTCCGGGCCATCGGCTTCCTATTTCGGGGCCGGGTGATCGCTGCCGGGATCCCAGGTGTCGACGATGGTTTTGGCCATTTTGGCGATGAGGAGTTCGGCCTGATTGTCGGGGGTCCAGCTGGTGTCGGCGTTGTCGTGAGTGAAGGCGGAGATGATGATCGTTCCGTGCTTCGTGTAGACGGCGCCGACGTCGTTGCGGACGTGGTCGAGGGTGCCGATTTTGTCGGCGATGGCGGAGTCTTTCTCTGAGGTGTCGATGGCTTCGAGGTAGCGGGGGATCATCTCGCGGTCCTGCTGGACCTTGAGCATGTGCATCGCGGCATCGCAGAGGTCTTTGTCCGACGGGACCTGGCCGGTCGATCCGGCTGGTCTGGGCCCGAGGCTGCAAGTGACGAAGCGTTCCATGACGGAAGCCATTTCGCGGGCGGTGGTTTTGCCGAGGCCGAAGGTCGGCTGGTCAGCGGGCATGGGGCCTTCGGCGGGCCGGTAGACCTTTTTATAAAGCCACGTGTTGTGCAGGCCGAGGCCGGTGGGCGGCGGCGCTGTGATCGTGTCGTCGATGGTTTTGAGGCCGAGGTGATCGATGACGAGGTTCGTTCCTGTGTTGTCGCTGACGGCGATCATGAGGGTGAGCGCGTCTTTGAGGGTGAGGGTGAGCGGCGTGTCCAGGAAGAGAAGGACGCCGGAGCCGGGGACCTGGTCCTGGTGGGTGAGGATGAGTTTGTCGTCGAAGTGGACGCGGCCTTCGCGAATCTGCTCAAGCGCGGTATAGAGGACGGTGAGCTTGATGACGGAGGCGGTGGGGACGGGCTGATCGGCGTCGATGGTGACGGTCTGGCCGGTGGCGAGGTCCTTTGCATAGAGGGAAGCCTTGCCGTGGAAGCCGGCGATGCTTTGCTCGAGCTTCGCGGCGAGGGCGGGGTCGTTTTGGGCGGAAGCGGGGAGAACGGCAAGGGCGAAGGCGATGGGGCAGGCAAGGAGCTTCAGCGATCGCAGGGCCATTGCCGCACTTTAACAGGTAACAGGTTGCAGGTTACAGGTGACGGGCTGCAGGTGACAGGGGTGGATCGAGCCGGCGTATTCTGGCTGGCGGAGAGGTTGGCGCATGGCGGAACTGGTGCTGCACGTGAACGGCGTGGAGAGACGGACGGAGACGGCGGACGGCGAGCCGCTGCTGTGGGTGCTGCGGAATCGGCTGGGAATGACAGGGACCAAATACGGCTGCGGCGAGGGGCAATGCGGCGCATGCACGGTACTGCTGAATGGCGAGCCGACGCGATCGTGTCTGACGCTGGCCTCGGCGGTGTCGGACGCAAAGATCACAACCATTGAGGGGCTGGAGCGGGATGGGAAACTGACGCCGGTGCAGGAGGCGTTTCTGCATGAAGGCGCGTTCCAGTGCGCGTACTGCACTTCGGGGATGGTCCTGGCGGCGACGGCGCTGCTGGAGCGGCATCCGCACCCGTCGGAGGCGCAGATGATGGAGGCGATGAACGGGAATGTCTGCCGGTGCGGGACGTACCCGCGGATCAAGGCAGCCATTGCCCGGGCGGGCGGCAGCAAGGAGGCCGAGCATGCCAGTGCATGAGCTGGATGTGGAGCTGGATTTTCGGGGTATGCAGGAGCGGGTGCGCGCCTTCGAGCTGGATCGCCGGACATTTCTGCGGCTGTGCGGGGGCGGGCTGCTGGTATGCCTGAGCGCGTCGGACACGGTGGCGGGCGCGCAGGAGTCGGGGCGGCATTTTGGCGGACACGAACTGCCGCAGGCGATCAGCGCGTGGATCCACATCGATACCGATGGGCGGGTGACGGTCTACACGGGCAAAGTGGAGGTCGGGCAGAACATCCGCACCTCGCTGGCGCAGAGCGTGGCGGAAGAGCTGCGGGCGCCGTTCGCCTCAATCGCGATGGTGATGGGCGATACGGATCTGGTGCCGTGGGATGCGGGGACGTTCGGGAGCCGGTCGACGCCGACGATGGGACCGCAGCTGAGAAATATGGCGTCCGCGGCGCGGCAGATGCTGGTGGAAGCGGCGGCGCAGCGGTGGAGCTGCGATCCCGCGGGACTGGAGGCGGCGGACGGGAGGGTCACGAATCCGAGAACACGCGCGGCGCTGACGTACGGAGAGATCACACTCGGCGAGAAGCTGACGCAGACCGTCAGTGGCGATCCGCCGCTGACGCCGGCCAGTGCATGGAAGATTGCGGGAACGCCGGAGCCGAAGGTGGAGGGTCGCGAGTTTGTGACGGGGCGGCACCAGTATCCGTCGGACATTGTCCGACAGGGTTTGCGGTTCGGGAAGGTGCTGCGTCCGACGGGATTCCAGGCGACGCTGGTTTCGGCGGACACGAGCGCGGCAGAGAAGATGCCGGGCGTGCAGGTGGTGCGCGACGGCGACTTTGTCGGCGTGGTGGCAGATGACGTGTGGACGGCGGAGCTGGCGCTGGGCAAGATCCAGGCGCAGTGGAAGGTGCCGCCGCAGATTTCGAACAGGGATCTGGTTGACGCGATCCGGAAGGGCGCCGGTGGAGACACACACGGCGGCGCGGCGTCGGACGTGCAGAAGGCGCTGTCCGACGCGCCGCTGAAGCTGGAGCAAACGTACACGGTGGCGTATATCGCCCATGCTCCGCTGGAGCCGCGGGCGGCGGTGGCGGAGTGGCAGGACGGCAAGCTGACGGTGTGGACGGGGACGCAGCGTCCGTTTGGCGTGAAGGACGAGCTGGTGCGGGCGTTTCGGCTTTCTCCAGACAAGGTGCGGGTGCTGATGCCGGATATGGGCAGCGGCTACGGCGGCAAGCATACGGGCGAGTGCGCGCTGGAGGCGGCGCGTCTGGCGAAGGCTGCTGGTGCGCCGGTGAAGCTGATCTGGACACGCGAGGAGGAGTTCACCTGGGCGTATTTCCGGCCGGCGGGGGTGATGGACGTGCGGGGAGCGGCGCTGCAGGACGGAACCCTGGTCGCCTGGGAGCACCACAACTATAATTCCGGGCCGTCGGGGCTGCACACGCCTTATAAGGTTGCGACGAAAGTGGAGGAGTACCACGAGTGGGAAGAGCCCCCGCTGGCGCAGGGATCGTATCGGGGACTGGCGGCGACGGCGAATCATTTTGCGCGCGAATGCGCGATGGACGAACTGGCGCATGCGGCGGGGATGGATCCGCTGGCGTTCCGGATGAAGAACCTGGATGATCCGAGGCTGCAGGCGGTGTTCACGGCGGCGGCGGAGCGGTTCGGCTGGGGCAAAGAAAAGTCGACGGCAGAGCGGGGATTTGGCATAGCCGGCGGGACAGAGAAGGGCGGCTACACTGCGGCCTGCGTTGAGGTGGCGATCGACGCACAGAAGAAAGTGCGGATCCGGCGGGTGGTGCAGGCGTGGGAGTCGGGGGCGGTGGTGAATCCCGACGGGCTGCGCAACCAGGTGATGGGGGCGGCGGTGCAGGCGATTGGCGGGGCGCTGTTCGAGCAGATTCAGTTTGCCAACGGGAAGATCCTGAACGCGCATTTTGCGGATTACCGGGTGCCGCGGTTGGCGGACACGCCGGAGGTGGAGGTGATCCTGATCGACCGCAAGGATTTGCCGTCGGCGGGGGCGGGCGAGACAGGGATTGTGGCGGTGGCGCCGGCGGTGGGCAACGCGATCTTCGCGGCGACCGGACAGCGGCAGCGGGGTATGCCGATGGCGGTTGGAACGATCACGAGCTGAGGCATGCGCGCGTCCGAAGCGGATGCATCTCAGTGAGGGGATTTGAATCCGCCAGACAGAGGACGAAACGACATTGCAGCCATGGTTCGGAGTGAGGCAGTGGGGGTGGGTAGTTCTTTTTGCAGTGTCCCCTGGGATCGCGGGGGCAGCCGGGCTGCAACATGCTGCTCCGGCAGGCAAGGCAAAGAAGACTGCGGCGTCGAAACAGATAGCAATCACGTTTGACGATCTGCCGGTGCACGGGCCGCTGCCGCCGGGTGAGACGCGGCTGGAGGTAGCGCAGCGGGTGATCCGGGCGCTGAAGGCGGCGCATGTGCCGCCGACCTATGGATTCGTGAACGGACAGCGGGTGGAGGATCATCCGACGACGGTGGACGTGCTGGCGGCATGGCGGAAGGCGGGTTTTCCGCTGGGGAACCATACCTGGTCGCACATGAATCTGGACCAGGTTCCGCTGCAGAATTTCGAAGGCGACATCGAGAAGAACGAGCCGCTGCTGAAGCTGCAGATGAAGGACGCAGACTGGCACTGGTTCCGGTTCCCGTATCTGGCCGAGGGGAACACGATCGAGAAGAAGACGGGGATCCGGGTGTATCTGGCGCAGCACGGATACAGGATCGCCGGCGTGACGATGAGCTTTGACGACTACAACTGGAATGCTCCTTACGCGCGGTGCAGCGAGAAGCACGACGCAGCGAAGATTATGTGGCTGGAGCACAGCTACCTGCGGGCCGCGGAGGACGATATTGAGTATCGCCATGCGATGGCGCAGCAGCTGTTCGGCCACGACATTCCCTATGTGCTGCTGATGCACATTGGGGCGTTTGATGCACGGATGCTGCCGCAGCTGCTGGCTCTGTACAAGCGGCACGAGTTTACGTTCGTCTCGATGACCGATGCGGAGAAGGATCCCTTCTACAAATACGATGTGGACCCGAAGCTGCTGCCGGGGCCGGACTCCCTGGAGGAGGCGATGGCGGAGAAGCATCTGCCGCTGCCGGAGCATACGGATTACGAACCGGAGCTGGAGAAGGCATGCAAGTGAGGGGCAGAGTCTGGAGTTTGGAGTTTAGGGATGCCATTCCGTGGAGAGGGGACGGGGGACTTGCGGCTGTACAATAAGCGAAGCGCCCCGACCGCGACAATCTGCCTGGAATGAGGGCTGGACGTGAACCGGTTGGCGCTCTGAGACGTTGAACCCTATGATGCTTCGCGTTCCCTTTCTTCCTGTCCTGCTGGCCGCCAGCGTGGGCGTGGCCGTTCTACCCGCAGCAGCTCCGGTCCTGGCGCAGGGACGGGGTTCTTCCGATACGCAGACGCAGCAGTCGCCTTACCACGGAGTCGTGGTGGAGGATATTGCGGCGCGCGTGAACGATCAGGTGATCAGCAAGTCCGACTACGATCGCGCGGAGCAGGAGCTGCAGCAGGAGGCGCAGCAGCAGGGCTGGACGCAGGCGCAGCTGATGGAGCAGAGGCGGGACCTGATGCGGTCCCTGATCGACAACCAGCTTCTGCTTTCGAAGGGCAAGGAACTGGGCATCAACGGCGAGACCGAGGTGATCAAGCGCCTGGACGATATGCGCAAGCAGTACCATCTGGCGTCGCTCGAGGATCTGCAGAAGGCGGCGGAAGCGCAGGGGGTTTCGTTCGAGGACCTGAAGGAGCAGATTCGCGAGAACGTGATCCGGTCAGAGGTGATCAGCCAGGAAGTGGGCTCGCATATTCAGGTAGCGCCTTCCGAGGTGCGGGCGTACTACGACGCGCACAAGCAGGAATTCGAAAAGCCGGAAGAGGAGCGACTGAGCGAGATTCTGATACCGACGGCCAACCCGGACGACGCGGCGCAGGTGGCCGATGCGAAGAAGAAGGCCGAAGATATCGAGGCGCGGCTGAAGGGCGGAGCGGATTTCGCGACGGTGGCGAAGGCGGACTCCGGCGGCCCGACGGCGGCGCAGGGTGGTGATCTGGGCGAGTTCAAGCGCGACGATCTGCATTCGAAGGAGCTGGAGGATGCGACCTTCAGCCTGCCGGCGGGGCAGTTCACGCAGCCGATCCAGACACGGCAGGGCTGGCTGATTCTGAAGGTGACGGAGCACCAGAAGGGCGGAGAAGAGCCTCTGAACGATGTGCAGAACCAGATTCAGGAGCAGGTCGGCATGCAGAAGATGGAGCCGGCGCTGCGCGATTATCTGACGAGGCTGCGCAACGAGGCGTCGATCGATGTGCGGGCGCCCTATTTCGATTCGGGGGCAACGCCGAACGAGATCAAGCTGGTGCAGAGCGCGTACACGCCGCCGCTGGCGAAGAAGAAGAAGCATGAGGAGCGGGCGCGGTATCGGGCGAGGCCGGTCCGCAAGCAAAAGCAGGCGGCCACTGAGACAGCGGGCGGCGGCATCCCGGCCGGAGTGCCGACGCTGGACAAGGTAAACGGACAGAAGGGATCGACGAAAGAAGTCGCGAGCAACAAGGGCACCGAGAAGCCGGGGAAGAAGGAGAAGATCCGCTTTGGACAGGCGCCGCGCGAGACGCTGCCTGCGGGGCCGACGCGGGAGATCGATGCGGGTGCTGCAGGGGCTCAACCGGCAGAGGGAGCGCAGGTAGCGGCGAATCAGCCGGACAACGGCGTGGCTCTGACGAACGCGCAGGGCGAGGTGATCGACAACGGCGCCGGCAATGAGGTTAAGAAGAAGACGCGCTTTTCCGACCTGGCGAAGGAGTCGAAGGCGAAGCAGCGCGCGATCGCGGAGAGCAAGAAGAGGCAGAAGTTTGCGCCGCCGCCGGAGACGCAGGAGCAGGTGGCGACAGATCAGCTGCAGCAGTCGGCGCTGGGCCTGAACGGCGACTCAAAGAAGGCGGCAAAAAAGGCGAAGGCGGACAAGGCGAAGGCAGCGAAGAACGCGCCCAAGAAGCGGATGTCGGACGAGGACAAGAAGAGCGAGCCGAGCCAGCAGCCGAATGGGACCAGCACGACGGGCACCGGGACGGGCGCGGCTGCGCCGCAGCTCTGAGTCCATCGGACTACGCACGAGGGGCCGCGTACGCGATGAAAGATTTATGGGTGGCCGATCTGGGGAGCCGCGAGAACCGGGAAATCACCGGGTTCTTTGCAGTGGCGGCGAAACAGGTGCGCAGTGGCCGTGACGGCGGCCGATACTTTGCGCTGATGCTGTGCGACCGCACCGGGCAGATTGACGCGCGGATGTGGGAGATCGCAGAGGCCGGGGAGTTCGAGCCCGGCGACGTGGTCAAGGTGCGCGGGCAGGTCAGCCGTTACAACGAAAAGCTGCAGATCAAACTGGACAAGGTCCGGCAGGCGCAGACGAACGAGTACGAGCTGGGCGATTTTGTTCCGCAAACGGAGCGGAACATCGACGAGATGTGGGCGCAGCTGGAGGGCTGGGTGGCGAGTTTTCGCGATCCGGACCTGAAGGCGCTGCTGGAGGCGTTTTTACAGGATCCCGCGCTGGCCGAGCGGCTGCGGCAGGCTCCGGCGGCCAAAGGCATGCATCATGCCTGGATCGGTGGCTTGCTGGAGCATGTGCTGTCGCTGATGGGGCTGTGCGACGCGGCGGCGCAGCATTATCCCGGCGTGAACCGGGATCTGCTGCTGGCGGGGGTGGCGCTGCACGACATCGGCAAGCTGCGCGAGCTGGCCTGGGGAACGAGCTTCGAGTACACCCTGGAAGGGCAGATGCTGGGCCACATCACGATCGGGATTCGCATGATCGAGGAGAAAATCGCGACGATTCCGAATTTTCCCGCGGCCAAGCGCCTGCTGGTCGAGCACCTGGTGCTGAGCCATCACGGCAGGTACGAATTCGGATCGCCGAAGCTGCCGATGACGCCGGAAGCGATCATGCTGCACTACCTGGACGATCTGGATGCCAAGATGCAGACGGTGCGGAGCGAGTTCGCGCGCAGCGAGGCGAATGGGCGGCCGGGCGCGGAGATGACGGACTGGGTGCGGTCGATGGAGCGGCCGCTGCTGAATACGGCGGCGTATCTGGAAACGGAAGAACTGCGCCGGATGGCTGGAAAGACTTCTGAAGCGCCGGTTGTGGAAGACAAGCAAGAGAAAGTCGAGGAAAGGAACCATGCCCTACCTTTTGAAGACTGAACCCGGAACGTATTCGCTGGACGACCTGGAGCGCGACGGCGAGACGGTGTGGGATGGCGTGTCGAATCCGCAGGCGGTGAAATTTTTGGCCGGGATGCAGCGGGGCGAGATGCTGGTGATCTACCACACGGGCGAAGAGCGGCGAACGGTGGGACTGGCGAAGGTGATCGGCGTGGACGCGAGCGACCCGAAGCAGCCGGTGGTACGCCTGAAATTTGTGAAGCGGACGAAAACGCCGCGGACGCTGACGGAGATTAAGGAACAGAGCATGTTTGCGAACTCGCCGCTGGTGAAGATGGGGCGGCTTTCGGTGGTGCCGCTGAGCGAGAAGCAGTACGCCTGGCTTGCGACCGAATAGGAACGGAATCATCTACAATCAAAGCGGTTAAGAGACGATATGCTGCGTTTTTCCACAGCCGGTGAATCGCATGGGGAGAGCCTTGTGGCTCTGCTTTCGGGCCTGCCTGCCGGCGTTCCCATCGATGAGGCACGCGTGAACCGCGAGTTGTGGCGGCGGCAGCAGGGCTACGGGCGCGGCGGACGCATGCGCATCGAGACCGACACGGCGCATTTTCTCAGCGGGATTCGGCACGGCAAGACGATCGGATCGCCGATTGCGATCACCATCGAAAATCGCGACTGGAAGAACTGGACTGAGGCCCTGCCGGTGGGTGCGGGCGATCCGGCGAAGCACAAGGCAGTGGCCTCGCCGCGGCCCGGGCATGCCGATTTGGCGGGCGCGCTGAAGTGGGACTTTCCCGATGCGCGGTATGTGCTGGAGCGGGCCTCGGCGCGGGAGTCGGCGGCGAGGGTGGCGGCCGGGGGCGTGGCGAAGCTGCTGCTGCTGGAGCTGGGCATTGACGTAGCCAGCCACGTGATCCGCGTGGGCCGCGCGGATCTGGAGCGGACGGCGGGTTGGGACGAGATTGCGGCGCTGCGCGATAAGGACGAAGTGCTGCTGAACTGTGTGGACGCCGAAACCGAGGCGCGCATGAAGGCCGAGGTCGACGCAGTGCTGCGGACAGGCGATACGGTGGGCGGCGTCTTTGAGGTGGTGGTGCATGGCGCGCCTCCGGGGCTGGGAACCTGCGCGAACTGGGACGAGCGGCTGGACGGGTTGCTGGCGCAGTCGGTGATGTCTCTGCAGGCGGTGAAGGCGGTGGAGATTGGGCGCGGGGTCACGGCGGCGGAGTCGCTGGGCTCGGAGGTACACGACGCGATCGGCTACGCGCAGGAGGTCAAGGACGGCCACCACACGCGCTTCACGCGCGAGAAGAACAATGCCGGAGGGCTCGAAGGCGGCATCTCTAATGGTGAGGAGATTGTGGTGCGCGGGTATCTGAAGCCGATCTCGACACTGCGGCGGCCGCTGCAGTCGGTCCGTTTCGATACGCGCGAGGAGACGAAGGCGGCCTACGAGCGCAGCGACGTGTGCGTGGTCCCGGCGGCTGGCGTGGCGGCGGAGGCGATGGTCGCGCTGACGATGGCGAGCATGGCGCTGGCGAAGTTTGGCGGGGATTCGCTGCGGGAGTTGAAGCGGAATTACGAAGGGTATCTGG
>JBAUZR010000648.1:0-10344 GCA_049585375.1 Acidobacteriaceae bacterium | reverse complement strand
GCGCGCGTAGTCAATCACCAGCCCCCGCATCACCCGCGCGGCATAGCCCATAAATCGGTTGCAATCCGGAAAGGCAGTTCCGTCCCTGCCCGCGATTTCGATATACGCCTTGTGCAGCAAGGTGGTGGCGCTCAGGCTCACGGGCATTCCCTGATGTGCCAATTCACACCGTGCCAGCCGATGCAATTCGGAATAAAGGGCGCTAAACAACGCGTCCGCAGCAAATTTGCTGCCGGTTTCGGCCGCGTCGAGAAGCGCTGCGATGGTTGGCTGGCTCTCCAAGGCGTCCTCGATGGGCGGACGTACTCGCCAGGGAACTGAGCGGAACTCAAATATACCCCACTCGATCCGAGGCTGAACATCGCAAAGAAGCGAGCGGTCGCATCTCGCCGTTGGTACTAAGAACCACTGACAAATCGGAGGCAGTGCCCCAGTCTAGGGAAAATTACCGGCAACGGGCATATCGTAAGGAATGACTGGATTGATGCGAAATCGCCGATTCACTCAGCTACGGCCTCTGGCTCGCCGAGCGGCATCGCGGAAATCTTAAGTTGCGCGACGGGCGAGGAGCGAAAATTGCTGGGTGGCCGACGAACCGCCGAACCAGCCCGGGCAGACCTACATCGGCTGGAACCCCAACCTGTCGATCTTGCCTTTGGGCGACTTCAGGATCCGCCACTCCGTCTCGCCATTCCAGAACTCGACCACGTATATATCCATCCCGCTTCTCTCGACGATCCGGAACGTCACCGACTTCAATCCGCCAGATTCGCAAAGATGGCCTTCAATCTCGGCAACTGCCGGCGCGTCGCCGCAGCCAGCTCTGGGTTCATCGCGTCGTAGTTCGGCGTTCCCTCCTCAATTTCCGCAATAACTCTGCGCATCGTAGCCTCGTTTGCCTCCGCCGGCATCTGGTCTGCGAACCGCCTTGCTACCAGAGCATCCTTCGCCGCAACCTCATCGAAGACCTTCCTAGCAGATGCGTCATCCAGCCGCGTCATGGAAGTATCGCGCCCGGTCCCTGCGGGGACGAGACAGAAACGATGCAACTGTCTAGAAAGACAGCCGCCAGTACAGCTGCACCGCCAGCACAACAATTCCGGCTGCCATTTGCAAAGCGGAACTGATCACGAGCTCGCGCATCGCCGGGCGGGTTCCTCTTTGCCGCACCACCATGGGAAGATTCATCGAAGCGCTCGCCATCGACGTCAGCACCGTCGCGATGCCAGCTTGTTCAGGTGTCACCATGTGATGCATCGCCAAATTCGCGGCGGCCGCTGTGCTGCTGGCGCTACTGACAAAACCACCGAGCAGACTTGCTACTTCGAACCCAGCGCTTCCAAAGTGACGCTCTCCTAGAGTGGCGACTACCTGGACGACGAGAAATAGTATTGCCAGGCGCAACACTTTCAGGAGCGAAATCGGTGAGCGTAGATCCAGTGCCGGGGGTGCTTCTGCGCTGCCCGCCTTGCGGAAATCGCGATATGTCCAGATGCCAGCGACGGCCGTCATGCCCAACAGCGGCAGAACTGCTGTGCCCAGGGCTGCGTAGCCGAAGATGGCCAGAATCGTGATGTTGCGCAGGAACATGGCCACCGATATCAGTAGCACTACCGGGACCGCCAGAAAACCGAGACCCGTAGCTGAGAGCGTGGATGCCAATTCGGCGGCAGACGCTGTCGAGTTCACCAACCCGCCAAGGACCGCCGTCAGATACACGCCGCGCGATCCATAGACGCGCAGCAGGACGTAGTTCATGAACCCAAGGCAGGCGATCACGACAACAATAATCCAGGCATCCCGAGGCTGGACCAAATTCCAGGGATCGATATAGCGATTGGGCAGCAGCGGCCAGACGACGAATCCGAGGAGCGCCAGCAAGATCGCGCTTCGCACTTCCTGCTGCGTCAGTCCGCCGGCGAAGGCGCGGAATTGTGGCTTGAGTGCCAGCAGCATGGCGATCAGAATCGAGCAGGCGACCGGCGTAAAGATGTGGCCCTCCCCGACCAGAATGCCGAGAAAGAAGATGAGCACCAGTGCGAGCGACGTCGTCGCCTCGAGCTTGCGGGCGAGGGTAATGCTGCGGAGATTGGCTAAAGCGATCAGGATGAGCACGGCGATTCCGCCGACCACGATGGCCGCAGGGCCGAGAAGGAAAGAGAGCAAACCAAGAAGCGCGGCCATCGCGAAGGTGCGCGCTCCGATGTCCTTGTTGGACCATTCCCGCTCGAAGCCAACCAGAAGGCCGACGGCCACACTAATCGCGACTTTTACGGCGATGTCGGACACCGGAAACGGCTGGTGCGCGCCGTGAAACGATTTCAGCCAATCCTGCATAGGCGCACCTCCGGAGGCACCTTAGCCGCGCTCTGCTTCTGGTAAGATGCGGCGACCCTTGGGCCCAGGAGTGATGCCGCATTGCTGCCGCCTGAGATTCTCTGTTTGGATCCGCACCGCGGCGTACTCAGAAATCGAATTTGAGGGCGCCCTGGAGAATGCGCGGGGGTGCGGCGTTGATGACCTGGCCGAAGGTTGTGTCGCCAATGTTGCCGTCGACCGCCTGTGGTCCGAAGAACTGGGTGTGATTGAAGACGTTGAACGCCTCCACGCGGAAGAGCAGGCTCTTCGATTCCGTAAAGTGCAGGTTCCTGGCAACCGCCATATCGTAATTCTGCGCGCCTGGGCCGTAGAAGAAGCGCCGCTTCGAGGTCCCAGGCTCGCCCAGCGCATTGATGCTGAAAGAGCTCGTATCGAAGAATTTGTTTCCATTCGAGCGCGGATCTTTGCCAAGATGAATCGGACCGCCCTTGTAATCCGGCTCATCGATGCTTGAGTTGTTTACGCCATTCGGATTGGTTCCAATCAGGGAATTGTCGCCGTTGTTGATCATGGTTACAGGAAAGCCAGTCGAGACGTGGGCGATTCCTGACAGCGACCAGCCGCGCGTCAGACGGCTGGGGCGAAAGAGCTGGTCGAAAGGCAGTTGATAGTCGTAGCTGACGACTAAGTTGTGCTTGATGTCATAGGAAGAGATGGCATAGCTCAGCGCCGGGTTGAAGGGATTGACCTCCTCGCCGATGTTCGACGACTGATCCAGCGACTTGCTGTATGTGTAGGAGGCATCCAACTCCAGACGACCAGAGGTGTGGCGGGCGCTTAACTCAAGAGCGTTGTAGTTGGCGTGGCCGATATTCGACTGGAGAGCATTGCTGCCGAAGTTCGGCCCCAACTGCTGGCGCGTCCCGTTCACGATGCCGCCGGCGGCGGGGTAGTAGACCGTATCCTCACCGTAAGGGCCGCAGGTCAGCGTCCCAAACATCACGTCGCTCGGTTGGCTCAGGCTGAGGCAGAGGGCCGGATTTCCCGGATTCTCGGCGATCAGCACCCGCTCGCGGTGAGTGGAAGAGCCGACGTAGGTTGCATCGAGGACCGTCTCTGCTCCCGCTTGCCGCTCCAGTGAAAGCGACCACTCTTCGGTATATGGCGTGTGATTGTGAATGTCGTATCCCGGAATGCCGCTGATTGGTTCGTAGGAAGGCCAGTTGATATTGGGGTCAGGATGGGTGCGCGAGGAGTTGAGCGGCGCGAACGTGTACGGAAAGGGCTGGCCGTTATTGACTCCATCGGCGGCGCCGATGAAGGGCGTTGCGAAGAGCGGAGGCTCCGGGCTCGAGTAGGTCGTTCCATAAGGAGCGTTCGCAGCCAGCACGCCGATCGAAGTCGCGTCGATGGCAGTGTAGAAGTCGCCGAAGCTCGCGCGAACGCTGGTCGTGCCAGTCCTGCCAACGAGCCTTCCGAGGAACGTTCCGTTGTCTCCCTGCGGGGACCACGCAACGCCCACCCGCGGGGAGAAGTCCAGTTCATCGATCGGAGCCAGAGTGTTCGGAATCCCCGGATCGCCCGGATAGAGGATACCCGGAGGCGCGCCCGGAAAGACCACCGATTGGGCACCGGGAACGAACGTCGAGATCTGGTTGTACTTCTCCGACCACGGTGCAATGCGGTCCCAGCGCAATCCGTAGTTGAGGGTCAGGTTCTGCATGGCATGCCAACTGTCCTGCGCGAAGACTCCCACGTATTTGTTGCGGTCGTAGAAGGGGTTGAGCTGGCTCTGGTTGTACTGGCTGGGCACGCCGACGAGAAAATCGGCGAAGTCGACGCCCGTCTCCTGTCCGGCAAAGACAAAGCTGCCGTTGAACTGGGCGATCGGAGCGGCATTGACCTGATCGGCGTGGAACTCGGCCCCGAACTTCATGGTGTGATTGCCCAGTACTTTCGAAAAGCTGTCCGATGTCTGATAGGTGTTATTGACTTGAATGAGCTGGTTGGCGGCCGCTCCGGTCGAATAGGCATTGAAGTTGAGGTTCTCGACGCTCTGTCCCCGGGGATCGAGAGCCACGATGCTGTCGGTTCCATTCGCGTTGACGAATCCCTGCGATGCAAGACTGACGCCAAGGCCGCCGATGGGCTGCCCGAGATTCGTGTTGTCGCGCATGAAGCTCAGGTGGAACTCGTTGACCATGCTGGCGCCGAAGCTCTTCGTATCGCCAAGGGTGAGAAGCTGTGCGCGACCCGTGGTGGCGGCGGAGAAGCCCGGCACGCTGGCGCCGCTCTGCGCGACCGGGTAGGGATTGACGAGGTAGAAGTCGTCGATGAAGTAGTACCCGGACATCAGACCCCAGCGCGTATTCCAGTCGACACGCGCGCCGGCCTTATCGTCACGCACCGTCTGGTTGTAGGCAGAGGTAGCAAATCCGCTCGCGTTATTCGGCGCCGGGATGTACTGCAGCATCCGCTGCGCCGGGACCGACCAGGCTCTTTGCGGAATGACGGCGTTGGGGAAAACGCATATAGAGGATGAGGTGCAGCCCGGCAGATAGTACGGTTCGCCTGCCACAACCTGATAGCCGAGTTCCTGAGTCAGAATATTGGCGAAAAAGGGTCCGCTCACAAGACCGCTCAACTGGTTCCCGGCCGGACCCGTCGTTATATCGGAAAGATCGCCGATGCGGTCGGCATTGGACGGTACCGCAATGATGCCGGTGGCGACGCCCATTGTCTGTCGCGTTCCCTGGTAGTCAAGAAAGAAGAAGAGCTTGTCTCGCCGGATCGGGCCGCCGACGGTTCCTCCAAACTGGTTCTGCCGGAAGGCGCCGCGCGTTGGCGAAAAGTAGTTGCGCGCATCGAGATCGGTATTGCGCAGGAAGTTGAAGGCGCTTCCGTGAAACTCATTGGTTCCGGACCTGGTGACAACGCTGATCTGGCCACCACTGTACTCGCCATATTCCGCGTCGAAGTTGCCGGTGATAATACGAAATTCCGCAATCGCGTCGAGGTTGGGGATGACAGCCGTTCCCTGGTTGACCTCCTCTTCGACATCGCTGCCATTCACGCTGAAGTAGTTGGCTGTCTCCCGCTGACCATTGACGGATTGATTGCCCGGGTTGAGAGTGCCCGAAGGATTCAGAATCGTGGCGCCCACGTCCTGTACTGTCATATCGGTAATCGCCGTCTGGGGAGTGACGCCGGGCTGCAGCGAAAGTAGGTCCGTATAGCTGCGACCATTGAGCGGAACAGAGGTCATCTGCCGGCCAGTAATCACCTGGCCCAGTTGCGTGCTCGCGGTTTCAACGTGCAGCGTGTTATCGGTGACCGTGACGCTCTGAGAGACACTGCCGACCACAAGCGAGATGTCCAGAGTGAGCGCCGCGTTCGTATCGAGGGTAATTGCCTTACGCACATACCCCTGAAATCCGGAAGCGTATACGTTCAGCTGATAGTGGCCGACCGGCAGCACCGGGAAGGTGTAATAGCCCTTGCTGTCCGTGCGGGTCTCGTAGGAAAGCCCGGTATCGCTCTCTTTCACAGTGACGTGCGCGTTCGGGACCACGCTTCCTGATGGATCCTTTACCGAGCCCGAGATGCTTCCGCTGACGCTGGCCCAAAGTGCCGTAACCGACAAAAGGACAGTGATGCAAACGACTCCTGCGTTCCGGACCAGGATGCAAATGGCTCTGCTCGACATGATTTCACTCCTCTTCTCTCTCAGGGGGAGAAGCCCTTACTGGATGGTGATGGGCACGTTGACGCTGGTCTGATACTGGGACGAGCCGCTCCCCGCGGTGCCGCTAATCACAACCATGTATGCCCCCTTTGCGGATCCGGGATCGGTCCTGGCCGAGCCGCCGCCGCAACCAATGACTGTGCAAGCAAAAGCCAATATTGCGAAGAGGCTCAGCGCAGAGTTCCGCCATCTGCGCTTTGGAAGAATGAGGAGGAAGATGCATGCGAGACTGGCGCCGCCACCAGCAGCCAGCCATCCTGGCCGGCCGTTCAACTTGCTGCTGGCCGGATGCGCCGGCGTGGTGTTGACGGTGAGCTGTACCTGGCCGGTGCCGGTGATCGAGGCGGGATTGATGAAGCAGGCAGACTCTGTCAGGGTCGAGGGCAGCGTGCAGGTCAGATTGATGAGGTTGGTATAGTTGTTGGCCACATTCACGTTAACTGTGGCGATGGCCGCTGCTCCTGCGCTCGCGGTTGCTCCGGAGGAAGTCAGCCCGAACGGAGAGACCGTGACCGGAATCGATGGCGACGTCACTTCGGTGTAGGTCGTGTCGCCCTCGTAGAACGCCGCAAGATTGTTGCTGCCGACATTTCCGTCCACCTGCGTGGCCAGTGTTGCCACACCGCTGGTGACGGGTGTCGGATCACCAACGTTCTCTCCATTCAGCTGGAACTGCACGAGGCCCGTGGGGGTCGGATTTCCCGTGCTCGCGTCCGCAACGTTCGCCGTCAGTATGATGTTCTGATCAGGCGCGATGCTTGATGCAGATGCGGCTACCGTTGCCGTCGCAGCCGAGCCCGGAGGCAGCACTTCGATTTCGCCCATCATGCCGCCATCTTCGTGCTCGAGGATGTGGCAGTGATAGACAAAGGTTCCGATGATATTCGGATCGCTGAAGTCCATGCGGACCGTAATGCTGGGGTACGGTCCTGAGCCGCTCCAGTAAGGGATGTCCATCGTGTCGCGCAACGCCGGGTCGTTGACCGGCTGCCCATCGATGGCAAGGACTTGGAAGTGAAGCTGGTGAATATGGAAGACATGGTCTTCGCCAGCTCGGTTCTCAACCGTCCAGTCCTCCACCGTGCCGGCATGGACAACGATGTTCGCCGCCTGGCCCATGGTGAACAGAGCCGGCGTCTGCCCCTCTTCGGTGATGTAAAAGTTGGTGGGGCTGTTCGGGTTCGCCGGATTCTGCAGAACCTCGGAGAAATACAGATTGCGATGGGCCGCGGGTGTGAGGTTACTCAGGCTGTTGTTCAGCGTGGTATTTACCGAGCCATCCACGGCCGGCATTTGCGCGGGAGGCGGAGCATTGGTCTGACTCACAACATTGGCGATGGGACGTGTCGGATCGAAATCCCCGTCCGGGCCGGTATTCTGGTATTGCGTGATCAGCTGCGCGGTGTCGCCGACCTTGGGCGTCGTCACCACAAACTCCGCGCGCGCACCGGGCCCCATCTGAAGCGTGGTCATCGTGCTCGCGGTCCCCGAAGAGAGCGGATACCCGTCAATCGCATAGACCTGCATGGGCTGCGCCTTGCCGTTGACGATGTATTGGAGGTTGAGAATGGTGTCGGCAGCGGTATTTACGACACGCCACAGTTCCTGCTCTCCCGGAACGGTGGCAATTACGGGCGGCGTGTAGTTCGGATACGTGACGGGAACATAGTTGAGCGAAAGGTCCCACGCCGGGATGTTAGCGTCGTTCGCTTCGGATGCCGGAAGGTTCTGATCACGGATCACCAGGGTCCGCGTCGGCATCTTGGCCAGGGATGGGAAGGCATTCTGGAGGCCCTGAACGATCAGCGCGCCGGTCGCGCCACCCTGCACCTGGCCTTCAGAGATGCCGTGCGGATGCGGGTGATACCAGTAAAGGCCGGGTGGCTCCTGCAGAGGAATCTGCACGTTGTAGTCGAAGCTCTGTCCCGGCTGGACCAGCGTGTGAACGACTTCATCCTGTCCGCAGACCGGAGCGATGTCCGTTCCGTGGAAATGGATATTGGTAACGTTTGTTCCCATGGTGCCGTTGCAGGCGGGGCTGGTGCTTGTCGTGGCACTGTTGTTGGAGAGCGTCAACTTCATGCTCGCCATGTTGTCGCTCGCGCTCGATGCCGCGGCTGCGGGAAGATCGTTTGTGAAGTGAATGATCAGGGTGTCTCCGGGATTCACAACCAGCGTTGGAGCTTCCAGCGGCGCACTGGTTCCCGGATTAGCAACATAGCAGTACCGGACAAGCCCCTGGGAATCGGTCACTGTGTAGAAGCCGATCGTGACTTCGAGCACTCCATTCTGGCTCTGCAATACGGGAGGATCAGAAACGGTCGAACCCGTCATGTACCTTGCGCAGACTTGATCGGCAGCGGTCGTTCCGACCGCTGCAGGAGAAGTCAGTTTCGAGAGATCCTGAGCCGAGACCGCCCCGCGGCCCGGATACTTGCGCGACGTCTGAGCCGGGGCAAAGGCCGTCAGACCGAGAATCACCACGATCAGGAAGACAAAGCGAAGACGCCATGACAGCGGAGCAACAAAATCGATCATTTCCTTGCCTCACAAAGAACACAATTTGCCATCAGAGCTGTAGGTGAATCCGGCAGCTCGAACAGTTGTTGAATCCTTGCGGGCAGGACCCTATAGTGAAGGCAGCCCGCAGTCGATCTGGCTGTGGTCCCCAGGTCCCCGCGGTTCTCCGCCAAGAGTTGGCCGCGGGGATATGACATTCATCCTGCTACTGCAGATGTTTCTTTTGCTTTGCAGCGCAGGCGCCGCAAAATCCCCCTGCTTCCAGACGGATTACCTGAATCTCAAACTGGTTCGCCGCCGCGATCTCCTGCTTTAACCGCTCAATGGCGGGAGTCGCGAATTCGACGATCTTTCCGCATTCGAAGCTGGCAAGATGAAGATGATCCTGTGTGGTCCTGACCTCGTAGTAGTGCTTCTCCCCGTCGAGGTGCATTAGATCGAGCTCGTCGATCATGCCCAGTTTCTTCAGCAGTTCGATGGTCCGATAGACGGTCGCGCGGTTGATTCCTGGCTCCCTCTCACAGGCCTGCTTCAGCAGGCTTTCTGCATCGAGATGGGTGGTCGCTTCCTGAATTGTCTCGATCAGGGCGCGGCGCTGCGCCGTCAGGCGTATCCCTCTGGCTTCCACTTGGTTCAGCAATTCATGGCGCGGGAACAACGGCAGCACCTCTAATTGCGACTCAGTCGCAATAAAGAATATAGGACTAATTTGGTCCCATTCCTATATACGACACATTTAGTCCTCATTACAAGAGCGTCATGTGAAATTCACTTTTCGCATTGCGGATCGCTGGCTGGCAGCAGGACTGGGGATGAGCAGGTGCGGCAGAAAATGCGTGAAGCAAGAGCTCCAAAAAAAGCAATTCCAAGCACAAAGACAGGCGTCGGTCTGTGACGCCCATCACAACATGCTCCAGCGGGTATCCGGAACCAGCGTCAAGCTCAAATCCGTTGAGATCGCCACCAGCTACACCGCATTCATTGTTCGAAATCGATCGCGAACTTGACAACTTCCTCGACGAGATCGAAGGGGAGATCGAGTGTCGCGGCGAGGTCCAGAGGACCGCAAGGATTCGCTGCTCGAAGTCTTCGATCCCGGCATGTACACCGCGAACCATCCGGCGTGGGAGGCGGCTCCGGGAACCGAAATCGAGTTGCCGGCGCTGACCTCCGATGCGGCCAGCGTCGCGGGCGCAGATTCAGAGTTTGCGGCGATCGCGCGGGAAGAAGTTCGAGATTTCCGCGAGATTGCCAAGTCGTTCGCCGACGAGGAGATCCTGGGCCTTGCGAAGATTGCCCGTGCGGCGCTCGCAGACCAGCGGAAGCCGACTGTAGGAAGAGAGGATGCTGCATGTTACCTCGCTCTCAATTCGAGCGCCCTGCTCGAAGACCTCTGGGCCGAGGACGACGCGTTTTGGATAAAGGCGCCGAGCCGGCGGATTCACTTCGAGGATATGGTGGCCAGGTGAAAGGCAGAGCTCCTGGCGGTAGCATCAGCTCGACTTCCGTTCCAGGAGAAGGATTTTGCCTGCTACGCGGACGACGAGATCCGCGCGTTTGCCTTTGATGTTCGCAAGCTTTTTCTGACGGAGCGGGCAAAGCACCTCGCGATCTGCTCCCGTTGCCAGCGACGGCTTGAATACTGGTCGAGTTTCGTCGAGAACTTCGACCGCACCACACCACTGCAGGAAGGAAGAGCGGATGCGTAAGCGGTGATCCTTGCACCGGTATCTCCGATTGCAAGATCGGGTCGTATCAGC
>JBAUZR010000647.1:0-2243 GCA_049585375.1 Acidobacteriaceae bacterium | reverse complement strand
GGCGACGTGACCCCAACCAGCGCCGACCTGTACAGCACCGATCTGGAAACGCTGCGCGAGCAGGTGGCGAGCCTGGAAGAAACGCACATCTTTTCTCCCACACTACTCAATGTGGCGCGCTTCGGCTATTCGCGAGCGGCCTACTTCTATACCGGCGAGCCGACACCGGGGACACCGGCCGCAAGCGTCGGCGGCTTCGTCACCGGCAAACCGGTGGGCGCTGTGGTCGTGGGCGGCAGCGCGGCGGCCAATCCCTCGGCGCAGGTAAGCCTGGCGGGCAGCAACGTGGGCAGCGATCTGCACATTGCCCGCAACCTCTATACGTATGAGGATCGGCTGACGCTGACCCGGGGACGGCACGATCTCAGCGCCGGCATCTGGCTCCAGCAGCTTCAGGCCAACGAGGATCTTGCGCTGACGCAGTTCGGACAAGCGACCTTTACCGGACTGCAGCAGTTTCTCCAGGGAACCGTCGGAACCTTCGCCTACGATCCGGCGCCCACTGAAATGAACTGGCGTTCGCTGTTGGGCGCCTGGTATGTGCAGGACGTGATTCGCGCCACGTCGAATCTAACCGTTTCGCTCGGTTTCCGCGACGAATTTACGACCGGCTGGAACGAAGCGCACGGACGCGCGGCCAACTTTGTCTTCAGCAACGGTGTCATTCAGACGGCGCCTCATATCGGCGGGTCGGCGTTCACCGAGAACAACGCCACCTTTCTGCCGCAGCCGCGTATTGGCCTGGCCTGGAGCCCTCTCGGTCCGCGGACAGTGGTGCATGCGGGCTTTGGTCTCTACAACGATCTGCAGGATGCGCTCGGCTATCGCATGGACCAGAACGCCCCCTTCAATCCCTCCTACAGCATCGCCAGCCTGCCGGTTGCCGACTTCCCGCTGCCGATTTCGCCCGTGCCCGCCAAGGCGAAAGTCGCGCCCGGCGGGGTCCAGCCCAACATGGATACACCGACTCTGATCTCGTGGTCGCTACGGGTGGAGCAGGAGTTGTCGCCGAACACGGTGTTCACCCTCGGCTATGTCGGCTCGCATGGATATCACGAGATCGTGAGCCTCGACGACAATGAGCCGACGCCGGCGATCTGCCCGTCGGCTCCGTGCCCGGCAACCTATCCCGGCAACTTCCCTGCACCGCTGGCGGGCGCTGCGATTCCGGCCGGGGCTTACTACATTCCGGCGGGAACGCCGTTGGCGAATCCGGCTCTGGGAGCGGCGTGGGCATGGTTCTCAGAAGGCACCGCCTCGTACAACGCACTCGAGGCGGATCTCAATCATCGGCTCAGCCACGACCTCGCGCTGCGCGGCGTCTACACCTGGTCGAAGGCGCTGGACGACGGAGATTCGCTGAACGCGACGGCCGCGGGCAACGCGCCCGGTCTGGTCTCAAATCCCTTTGACATCAGGTCGGACTGGGGACCGGCAACCTACGATGTACGCAACGTCGCGACGATCAACGCGGTTTATCACTTGCCCTTCGGGCGGAACGAGCGCTTCCTCAGCGGCACAGGACGGGTTACAAACGGGCTGGTCGGCGGATGGACAGCGAACTCGATCGTGACGCTGCAGTCAGGATTCCCGTTCACGCCTCAGCTGAGCTACAACCCGTCGAACAACGGAGACACCAAGAACCCGGTGCGGCCGTTTGCCAACCCCAGCTTTACGGGGAAGGCGATTATTGGCAAGCCGAGTGAATGGTTCAATCCGGATGCCTTCCTCGCGCCGCCTGCGAACAGCGGTTTCCAGGGTAACCTGGGCCGGGACTCGCTGGTCGGTCCCGGACTCGGCGAGTGGGACTACTCCATGTTCAAGGACACGACGCTCCACGAGCGGATGCGGCTGCAACTGCGCGCCGAATTCTTCAACATCCTGAACCACTCGAACTTCAACACGCCGAACCTGGTGGTGTTCACTCCTTCGGGAGTATCGCCGACCGCCGGAGTCGTCACGAGTACATCGACGACGTCGCGGCAGATCCAGTTCGCTGCAAAGCTGCTGTGGTGAGCGATTAGCCTGGAGGCCAGTGCATCTGCCGGCCGCCCAGCAGGTGCAGGTGCAGGTGATCAACCGTTTGGCCGCCTTCGGGACCGGTGCTGATGACAACCCGGTACCCTTTGCCGAGGCCATGCTCGCGTCCGATCGCGGCTGCGGTCGTGAGGATGTGGCCGAGAAGAGCCTCGTCGCCGGGCTGCGCGTCGGCGAGCGAGGCCAGGTGCTTCTTCGGGATCACC
>JBAUZR010000646.1:0-2404 GCA_049585375.1 Acidobacteriaceae bacterium | reverse complement strand
GGACCACGGGGTCCATCAGGCCGATGACCTGCGGAAACTGCCCCTAACTCCAAGATCACCCAGATCTACAAGGGCACCAACCAGATCCAGCGCATGGTCATAGCCTGGCAGCTACTGAAGTAGTGATATCGGGGGGCTGGCCTGCGGATTCTCGGGTCGTGCTCGGTGTGGACAGCCTGTTCGGCTGGCGAGCCGGGCGGCCCGTTCTCGTGCCCGAATTGCCCGATTGATGCCGGTCATTTCCCGTCGTTTTCCGGACCCCGTGCTGAATCGGTGCTGACCCTAGCGCCGCCGGGGCGCGTGTTGTCCGTGCCATGTCGCGTGGTCCTAGAGCGGTAGCTCTCCTGTTGGTCCGGCGGGTGTGGCTGGCCTTATCCCGAGTCGTGCCCGCTCGTCCTTGTCGTCCTCATAGCCCCAGTCGTTCTGGGGTACCTGGAACGCGGCGTTGATGAACTCGCCGAACTTGTCCGGGTCGTGCTGGAGCTCGCCTAGGCGCGCGATGATTTTCTTGCCCACCGTTGCCCAGTTACCGTCGTCGGGTCCCTTGCACCGGTGGTTGTGCAGGGCGTGCAGGGTCAGCCCGCGAAACTCGCCGGGCAGGATGGGGAAGGTGAACCCGCAGCGGTTGCACGCGGCGATGACCTTCAGGTCTTCGGTGCTGTCGTGCGGCCAGTCGGGGATGTCGTCGAGCGTGCAGCAGTCGGGGCAGAGCATCGGCACGGCATCACCCTCGCTCGCAAAGTGCGCCATCGGCCAGCCCTTAGCGTGCTGCGATCTGGAGAGGCGGCTTCGCCTGCTGGATTGCCCGCTCGATGGCCGCCTGGCTGGCCAGCTTGCCACCGGGACCGAAGACCGGGCTCTTCCGCGACGGGTCGAAGTACACCGCGAGGTGTGTGCGGATCATCTCAAGGTCGCCCCGCTTGGAAAGCTGCTTCCGTGCGTCGTGCATCCAATTTCCGATGGCCCGGTCAAGCGTCTCGCTGAGCTCGTGCGCCCGCAGTCGCACCGCGTCCGCGTAAGCTGCCGCGATGTCCTCGCTGGACATGAGTTCCACAAGTTGGTGCTTCCGGCCGCCTGGCTCAAATACCTCCGACTCCGGCTCTCGCTCCGTCTCCTTCGCCACCTTGTTCACTCCTTTACTGCCTGGTTCTGGCTTCCTGGGTTGCATCACAGCCTGCCGTGCAATCACAGGCGGAGACTAGGTTCCCAATGCCATAATGGTGAGGGAATCTGAAGTATGCGAGGGAACCATGGCCGCTGAAGGGAAATTAGATGGAATCCGTCGCAACGATGCTCGGGCGGCGAATAAGGCGGCTCCGTGCGCGAAAGGGATTGACCCAGACGGAGCTGGCTGAGCGGGTCCTCTCGAACAAGACCACGATCTCCGACATCGAGCTAGGGCATCAGGTACCGTCGCGCGCGCAGGTCGAGGCCCTGGAGGTGGCCCTAGACGCCGATGGCGTGCTGCTTGAGCTGTACGACCTGCTGAACGTAGGGATTCAGGAATCGGCGGTCGTGGCGGACGTGGAGCGTGATGCTCTGGCTATAACCGTGTGGGAATCACGGCTGATGCCCGGACTCCTGCAGACCTCCGACTACATGCGTGCGGCGATGACTGACGGGACGCGCCCTGACCGCCTGGATCGCGAGATGGCCATCCGGCTAGGGCGGCAGAAGATCCTAAGCAGGCTCGTCACGGGATGGTTCATTATCAGCGAGGCCGTCTTGCACTTGGTCTACGGCGATCACGCCGTGATGCGCGATCAACTCGCTGGACTTGAGATGCTGGCAGCGCAGCCGAGCATCTCGGTCCAGGTCATGCCGTTCACGTCTACGAGGCACCCCGGTGGCGACGGGCCACTGACCGTGATCGAGTACAGGGACAAACCGGGAATCTGGTTCACTGAAGGGCCAAGGTCAGGCAGGATGTCCGACGACCGGGAGGAAGTGCTGGCGGCGATGCACAGCCTGAACCTGATCCGGTCAGCAGCACTGACCGTCCACCAGTCGGCCGAGTTCATCCGCAACATACGGGAGTCGAGATATGAGCAGCAGTGAGAACCCGTGGCGCAAGTCGAGCTACAGCAGCCAGTCGGGCGGGGCATGCGTTGAGGTGGCTACCGCTGACGCGGTTCTCGTGAGGGACACGACCGACAGGGCCGGGGCCACGCTGAGCGTTTCGGCCGATGCATGGTCGGCATTCTTGGCAGCGGTCAGGTAACGGCAGCCCGATACCAAGCCCTTCAGCCTCCGGGCGGGGCTTTGGCGTTCACGACGCGGGCCGTGTCGGCCCATGCGCTTGTGCTCGGGCGTCAGTTTCGCGATGTCTGGCTGGTGAGCGCGTAGAGCAGCGCGGCGAGGGTGGTTCCGGTGGAGATCTCGCCTCGGCTGATTAGTGCGGGGA
>JBAUZR010000645.1:0-2558 GCA_049585375.1 Acidobacteriaceae bacterium | reverse complement strand
GCCTGACATGTCTACAGCTATGTTCGCACAAGTATGACGGTCAATTCGCACAAGTATGACGTTCAAAAAGAAATGGCGTCCATCTAGCCTGAATTTCTCATCATAACGACCCGGCTTGAGCGCAAGTGACAGACAGGACGCGGGATAGGGGCCTGAGCGGAGGCCTTTGCTGGGAACAGTGTGTTTTTCTGCCTCCGAGCAGGAATTCGACGAAAGGCCAGACCAGCGGTGATTTCAGGAAACCCTGCTTCCTCGTTCCGGTGTGCGCGTTGCGCCGTCCGCCTCTGGCCGGCAAGCCGCCGAGAGAATCGGCGTTCATCTGCGTTTATCGGCGGCTGTAAGGTTCCTGACACCTCCTGGCCCGACACCGCAGACGGACGCATATGGACCAAGCTGGGTAGTTGGCAGCGTCCCAAGGGCCCCCAGGGGGATTCTCGCTCTCTGCGACCTCCGCGGATCTCTGCGCCTCTGCGTTTATATGCTCCGCGCCAGGCGAGCAGTCCTGTCCCAACGGCGGTTTCAGCCGGGCCGAAGGTCAAATTGAAACGCAGAGGCGCGGAGACCCGCAGAGGTCGCAGAGAGTCAGATCAGGGAACCGCCATCCATAGAAGGCCTATAAACCCGCATCTCCTCGTATTCTTGATCAGAGCCGTTTTTTTGAGCGAGGCGCACATTTCCAAGTCAACCGGTCTTCTCCGCTTGCTTGGCCAGTTGGGCTAACGCGGTTCGAGACAAGCGCTCCAACCGGGCCAGGATGGTCTTGAGTTTACGGTGTTGCCTGGTAGCGGCCTGATAGATGGGCGCAGCTTGGGGGCTGAGCTTGACGTTGACGGTCTTGCCCGCAGCCTTATAGGTCCATTCGAAGTAAGGTCCGTGGCGCTGCGCAGGATCGCGGTGGCAGGCGCACTGCGGCTTGCCGCACTTCATCATCCGCTTCAAGACGGTGCCCTTCAGGAAGTAGTCGAGTTGGAGGAGTTCTTGCCGGGCCAGGCTGAAGCGCTGGGCGGGACGGAGTGGCTTTCGCGAGGGCATGACTTACACAGGTTCTCACGAATCCTATCCTACTGTATTAATACCGCAGATAAGCGAAGAAAACCAAAACATTATTACTAAATGATGTTACCTTCGCACCGCGCCCTGCGTCTCATCGGCATGGGATTGGTGATCACGCCGCTGGAGACTCCGAAACGATTCAACACCCTGGATCAGCCATTAGCAGCGCCGCAGAAATTGGGGGGACGGGAACTGATCTGGCGCTTCGATGGAGGCGACATCACCTCCGACGGGGGCGTGTTGCTGTTGAAGACCCTGGAGGAGCGGACGGGAATCGTGCAGCGGTTCGCTGCTTGTTTCACCGACTACCGCAGCGCCGATCGGATTGAGCATCCGCTGCTCGATCTGATCAAGCAGCGGGTGTTCGGTCTGGCTCTCGGCTATGAAGATCTCAATGACCACGATGATTTGCGCCGCGATCCCATGCTGGCCGTGGCGCTGAGCAAGGATGACGTGAAAGGTGAACAGCGGCGGCGTGCCCAAGATCGAGGCAAGGCGCTGGCTGGCAAAAGCACGCTCAACCGTCTGGAACTGACTGCGCCGGACTACGACGGCAGTCCTCAGCGGCAGGACTGCGGCAAACCCGAGACCAAGAAGATCGTGGTGGACCCAGAGAGCATTGATGCCTTACTGGCGGACATCTTCTTGGAAGCGCACCCGCAAGTTCCCGAGCAAATCATTCTGGATTTGGACGCCACCGACGACATCTTATACGGCAATCAGGAAGGGCGCTTCTACCACGGCTATTATCACGACTACTGCTATCTGCCATTGTACGTATTTTGCGGAAAGCACCTGCTGTGCTCACGCTTGAGGACTTCCAATATTGATGCGTCGGCCGATTCAGTGGAGGAGTTGGAGCCAATCGTGGCGCGTATTCGCCAACGCTGGCCGGCAGTGAAGATTCTGTTGCGGGGCGACGCGGGCTTCTGCCGGGAGAAACTGATGGCGTGGTGCGAGCGCGAGGGACTTGACTACATTTTCGGACTGGCACAGAATCCGCGTTTGAAGAAAATGATCGCGGAGCAGATGACGCAAGTGGAGAAGCAATACCAGGAAACCCAGGTGGCCACCCGCGTGTTCAGCGAATTCTCCTATTCGACCAAGGACACCTGGAGCCGCGAACGGCGCGTGATCGCCAAGGCGGAGCACCTGGACAAAGGAGCCAATCCCCGATTCGTTGTCACTTCGTTGACCGCAGATCAAATGGCGGCGCAGGAACTATACGAAAAAGGATATTGCGCCCGCGGAGACTGTCCGGAGAATCGCATCAAAGAGCAGCAGTTGGATTTATTTGCCGATCGTACCAGCACCGGCAGGATGTGGTCCAATCAACTGCGGCTGTACTTCTCTTCGATAACTTATGTCCTGATGCAGAGGCTGCGTATGGCATTGGCTGGCACCGAGTTGGAGAACGCGCAATGCGGAACCATCCGGTTGAAGTTGCTGAAGATCGGGGCGCAGGTCCGGGTGACCGTACGCAAAATCTGGATCTCGCTTTCCAG
>JBAUZR010000644.1:0-12925 GCA_049585375.1 Acidobacteriaceae bacterium | reverse complement strand
TGCCGAGACTACTTCTGCGCCAACTGCCGCAGGACGTACTGCAGGATGCCGCCGTTCTGGAAGTAGAGGATCTCCTGCGGGGTATCGATGCGGACCTTTGCGGAGAACTCCTTTGTCTTGCCGCCGGTATCTTTGGCGCGGACCCTCAAGGTTTTCCCGCCAGCGAACTTCCCGTCAAGCATGGCTTTGAGGCCGGGGAAGTCGTAGGTCTCTTCACCGGTGAGGCCGAGGCTTTCGACGTTCTGCCCCGACTCGAATTGCAGCGGCAGGATGCCCATCCCGACGAGGTTCGAACGGTGAATGCGCTCGAAGCTCTCGGCGATGACGGCGCGCACGCCGAGCAGCTTCGGACCTTTGGCCGCCCAGTCGCGTGACGACCCCGAACCGTACTCCTTGCCGGCGAGGATGATGAGCGGCGTGCCGCGCTCGGCATACTTCACCGAGGCGTCGAAGATGGACATCGGCTCGCCTTCGGGCAGCAGGCGGGTGACGCCGCCTTCGGTGCCGGGCGCGAGCTTGTTGCGCAGGCGCACGTTGGCGAAGGTTCCACGGACCATGACCTCGTGATTGCCGCGGCGCGATCCGTAGGAGTTGAAGTCCGCCGGCTTTACGCCGTGCTCGGTGAGGTATTTGCCGGCAGGTCCGTTGGCCTTGATCGATCCAGCAGGCGAGATGTGATCCGTCGTGACGCTGTCGCCGAGAACGGCAAGCACGCGGGCGTTGGCGATATCCTCGACAGGCGCCGGCCGTGCGGGCATACCGTCGAAGTACGGCGCCTTGCGGATGTAGGTGGAGTCCGGCTCCCACTGGTAGACATCGCCGGTGGGGAAGCTGAGCTTCTGCCAGTTGGCGTCGCCCTGCGTGACGGTCGCGTACTCCTTTGTGTAGCTCTCGGAGCTGATGGACGAGGCGATGACCTGAGCGACTTCCTGCTGGCTGGGCCAGAGATCGCGCAGGAAGACGGGCTGACCCGCCTTATCTTTACCGATGGGATCTTTATCGAAGTCATGGTCGATGCGGCCGGCGAGCGCGTAGGCAACGACCAGCGGCGGCGACATGAGGTAGTTGGCGCGAACCTCGGAGTTGATGCGGCCTTCGAAGTTGCGATTGCCGCTGAGCACGGAGACAGCAACCAGGCTGTGCTGCTCGATGGCCTTCGCAACGTCTTCGGGCAGCGGGCCGGAGTTGCCGATGCAGGTGGTGCAGCCGTAGCCGACGGTATTGAAGCGAAGTTTGTCGAGCCACTGGGTCAGGCCAGATTTGTCGTAGTAGTCAGTAACGACGCGCGAGCCGGGAGCAAGCGAAGTTTTGACCCATGGCGGCACGCTGAGTCCTTTCTCGACGGCTTTTTTCGCGAGCAGGCCGGCGGCAACCATGACCGACGGGTTCGACGTGTTGGTGCAACTGGTGATGGCGGCGATGACGATCGAGCCGTGATCGAGGTAGGGTTCGACATCCACACCGAAGCGCTCCTTCACGGTGTGCGCGATGTGGCCATTCCCCCCGGGCTCAGGAGCGGCATGCGTCGAGGCAGCATTGCCGTTAGCCGACGTGTGGCCGCCTTCGCCTTCCCAGCGGATCGCCTGGCGCCGGTTCACCTTGTCGGCGTTGGGACCGAGGAGCGACGGCAGCTGCTTTTTGAAGCTGGCGCCGGCCTCGCGCAGCAGGACGCGGTCCTGCGGACGCTTGGGTCCTGCGACGCTGGGCTCCACGGTGGCCAGATCGAGCGAGAGGGTCTGCGAGTACTCCGCCTCGGGCGAGTCGGCGGTATGGAAGAGGCCCTGCTCCTTGAAGTAAGACTCAACGAGCGAGATCTGCTCGGCAGGGCGGCCGGTAAGGCGCAGGTAGCGGAGCGTCTCCGCGTCGACGGGGAAGAGGCCACAGGTAGCGCCATATTCCGGAGCCATGTTGCCGATGGTGGCGCGGTCGGCGAGCGGGAGCTCGGCAATACCGGGGCCGTAGAACTCGACGAACTTGCCGACGACGCCCAGTTTGCGCAGCATCTCGGTCACAGTGAGGACAAGGTCAGTCGCGGTCGCGCCTTCGCGCAACTTGCCGGTGAGCCTGAATCCAACGACCTGCGGAACCAGCATCGAGACTGGCTGGCCGAGCATAGCCGCCTCGGCCTCGATGCCGCCGACGCCCCATCCGAGGACGCCGAGTCCATTGATCATCGTGGTGTGCGAATCCGTGCCGACCAGAGTGTCGGGATAGGCCTGGGGCTTCGCGCCCGAGGTGGTGAAGACGACTCGCGCCAGGTGTTCCAGATTGACCTGGTGGCAGATTCCCATGCCCGGGGGCACCGCGGAGAAGTTGTGGAAGGCGGTCTGTCCCCACTTGAGAAAGGCATAGCGCTCGCGATTGCGCTGGAACTCGAGCGCGGCGTTCAGTGAGTACGCGTTGCCGGTGCCGTACTCATCCACCTGGACGGAGTGATCGATGACCAGCTCGGCCGGCTGCAGCGGATTGATCTTCTGCGGATCGCCGCCCAGCTGTTTCATCGCGTCGCGCATGGCAGCGAGGTCCACCACGGCGGGCACGCCGGTGAAGTCCTGCATGAGGACGCGGGCGGGCATCCAGGAAATCTCGCGGGAGGGCTCGGCTTTCGGATCCCATTTGGCGAGGAACTCAATGTCGTCGGCGGTGACGGATTTGCCGTCCTCGTAGCGGAGGAGGTTTTCGAGCAGGATGCGGAGGCTGAAGGGAAGGCGCGCAAGACGGATGCCGCGCTGGCCTTCGAGGGCGCTGAGGCGGAAGATCTGCCACGTCTTGCCGCCGGCTTTCAGCTCGGACTGGCTGCCAAAGGAGTTCATGACGTTTCCTTTCGTGATGAGGGGCGCAGGAGCTTCGCTCACGCAGGCTGAGGCGGAGCGGTAAGAACGGTCAGTTGAAAAGAATAGCTCGTCCGCGGTCCGGACGGCCACGGCGGAAGCGCCGGAGAAGAGGAGGCTCGGAGATCGTCTGATCCACGATCATCGTCCTCTATTTTAGAGCCATTGCCCCTGGACGGGCCAGACGCGGCCTCAGGTCTTCGACGGATCGGCTTTCGGGCGCATCATGTCGAAGCGGTCGTGGGTGCGGACGTAGGTAGGACCGCCCATGCGGCCGATGGCGTTGAGCTTGTCCGGATCGACCTTAAAGTTCTGAACGATAGCTTCGTCGACGTGGAGGCGCACGACGTCGCCGAGGATTAGGTTGCCGCCTCCAGGCCGATCGCTGACCGTGATGACCTGACGCAGTCGGCACTCCATGTGGACGCGGCTCTCGGCGACGCGCGGCGGCCGGACGACTTCGCTGCCCAGAGGGGTGAGGCCGGACAGCACAAACTCATCGACTTCAGGAGGGACCTCGGCCGAGGTCTGGTTCATCTTCTCGGCGAAATCCTCGGAGACGATGTTCACCACGAATTCTTTGGTCGCGAGGATGTTGCGCAGCGTGTCTTTGCTGGGACGCGGCCCGGAGCGAACGGCGCTGACGAAGCAGACCACGGGCGGGTTGGTGCTGCATCCTGTGAAGTAGCTGAACGGCGCCAGATTGCGAACGCCATGCTCGTCGATGCTGGAGACAAAAGCGATGGGGCGCGGGACGATGACACCGATCATCAGCTTATAGAGGTTCTCCGGGGATTCATTCGCCGGGTCAAAGTGCAGCATGTCGGTTTTCCTTTGATGCAGGGAGCCGCGGGGCGGACTCAATCCGCGGCTCCCTGCGTTTGTGAATTATTCTTAATGGATCGGCGTTAACTATGGTTTACATATCCCGTCCTGAGCGCTACACTGCGGCGAGAGCGGTCCTCCGTCATTGCAGGCCACGGACGGACCTTCTGGCTGGAACCATCACACCACAGGCAGGGCGGAAACGGCAGGGATGAGTGCAGGAGCACAATCCGGGCGGAAGGTGCGCGTGTTGGCGCGCGTGGACGATGAAGTCGTCGTCACGCACGAAGACATCGACCGCGCCTTCGACCGATCCCGGGTAGAGAGCGCCCGGCTGGCGGGCGGTCTGCGGTCACGGGTGTGGCTGTTGTGGCTGCTGATCGGGCCGGGCATCCTGGTGATGCTGGGCGAGAACGACGGGCCCAGCATGTTGTCATACGCGGCGACAGGGGCGAAGTATGGCATCGGCTTCTTCCTGCCGTTTGTGGTGCTCACATTCGTCATGGCCCTGGTGGTTCAGGAGATGACGGTGCGCCTGGGGGCGGCAACGCATCGCGGGCACGCGGAGCTGATCTTCGAACGCTTCGGACCCTTCTGGGGCTGGTTCTCGCTGATCGATCTGGGCATCGGTAATTTCCTCACGCTGATTACGGAGTTCATCGCCATTCGCGCCGGACTGGGCTATTTCGGCGTGCCGCCGTGGGCTGCGATTCTGCTGGCGTTGGCGGTGCTCTACTCGGCGCTCCTGAGCCATCGCTATTGGACGTGGGAGCGGGTGACGCTGGCGGCGGCGGCCTTCAACCTGATCTTCATTCCGGTGGCGCTGATGACGCACCCGCACTGGGGAGCGATTGGGCACGCTTTCGGGACCTGGGGCCCGGTGCCGCGGCTGGATCAGGACATGGTGCTCCTCGTCCTGTCAAATATTGGGGCGACTGTGACACCGTGGATGCTGTTCTTCCAGCAGAGCGCGACGGTGGACAAGGGGATGACGACGAAGGACATCCGCTTTGGGCGCATGGACACATTGCTGGGTGCGACGCTGGCCGCGCTGGCGGCATTGGGCGTGATTGTGGCGACGGCTCCGCTGGCGGTGCACGGGATGAACACGGCGAACTACGAGGCGGCACAGTTTGCGCAGGCGCTGGAACCGTTCGTCGGGCATGTGGGGGCGGCGTTGTTTGCGCTGGGCATGGTGGAGGCGGGCATCGTGGCATCGATCACGATTTCGACCTCGTCGGCGTACGCGTTTGGCGAGGTGGCGGGGCGTCCCCACAGCCTGAATCTGCCGGTGCGCGAGGGCAAGTCGTTTTATGCCGTGCTGGGATTGTGTGCGGCAGTGGCGGCGGCCATTGTGCTCATTCCAGGATTGCCGCTGGTGTTTGTGGTGCTGGTGGTGAACGTAGTGGCGGTGTTGGCGATGCCGCCGGCGCTCGTCTTCCTGTACCTGCTGGTGAACGACAAAGAGATTATGGATGGGGTGAAGAGCCCGGGTTGGGCGAACGCGCTGGCCGCGGTGGTGGTGGTGCTGCTGACCGCGGCGGGCGTGCTGTACGGGCTGAGCGTTGTGGCGCCGCATGCCTTTACCTGGATTGGTGGACGGTGAGGATTCCGTGAGCGAAGAAGAGCAACACATAACCGGAGCGGCGGCAGACTGGATTCGGGCGACCCTGGAGCCGGACCAACTGTCCCGGGCGAAGAAGACGCCGGTGCCGCGGCGAGCGCTGACGAGCGGCGAGCTGGCGCTGCTTTGGACGCTGCGCGTGTATCTGATCTTCATGCTGGTGGTGGTGTTCTGGCAGGCGTGGCTGGCGGTGCGGTGAGGGGCGTTAAGTTGACAGTCCACAATTGACAGCCAACAGTCTCCGGTAATTTGGTTCTGAGGCGGGGCTGCGATAGGCTCGAACACTGGAGAATCCGGAAAACCGATGAAGGTGCTGGTAATAGGGGGAGGCGGGCGCGAGCATGCGCTGTGGGCGTCGATTCGGAAGTCGCCTCGGGTGACTGAGGTGGTGTGCGCGCCGGGGAACGGCGGCATTGCCCAGGTGGCGCGGTGCGTGCCCGCGAACCAGAAGGATCTCGGCGATTTGCTGCGGGTGGTGAGCGAAGAGGCTCCGGATTTGACTGTGGTGGGGCCGGAGGTGCCACTGTCGCTGGGTCTGGCGGATGCGCTGCTGGAGCGCGGCATGAGAGTTTTTGGGCCGACGCGTGAGGCCGCTTTGCTGGAAACAAGCAAGGGTCATGCCAAGCGCTTTATGCAGCGGCATACGATCCCGACGGCGAACTTCGCAGCCTGCACATCGCGCGAGGAGGCTCTGGCGGCGATGGACCTGTTCCACCTGCCGGTGGTGATCAAGGCGGACGGGCTGGCGGCGGGCAAGGGCGTGCTGATCTGCGAGACAAAGCAGCAGGCGGAACAGGCGATCACGGGGTTGTTCAGCGGGGAACTGTTGGGCTCGGTGGAGACGAGTGTGCTCGTGGAGGAGTTTTTGACCGGCGAGGAGCTGTCGTTCCTGGTGCTGAGCGACGGGAAGCATGCGGTGCCGCTGGTTCCGGCGCAGGACCATAAGCGTCTGGACGAGGGGGACACGGGTCCGAACACGGGCGGAATGGGCGTGTACTCGACCGACGCGATGCTGGATGCGCCGATGCGGTCATGGATCCTCGAGCACATTGCGCAGAAGGCTGTAGATGGCATGGCGGCGGAGGAGACTCCGTTTGTGGGCGTGCTGTACTGCGGGCTGATGATGACGGCGAAGGGGCCGATGGTGCTGGAGTTCAACGCACGCTTCGGCGATCCGGAGACGCAGGCGATTCTGCCGCGGATGGAGAGCGACCTTGTGGAGGCGCTGGAGGCTGCGGTCGAGGGTCGGCTGAGCGAGACGGAGTTTCGCTGGAAGCCGGGAGCGTCGGCGTGCGTGGTGGCTGCGTCGGCGGGATACCCCGGAAAGTACGAGACGGGCAAGGCGATCAGCGGGCTTGACGATGCGGCGCGAGTGCCGGGCGTCGAGATCTTCCATGCCGGGACGACCTTCGATGGGCAGACCTTCCGGACGGCGGGCGGCCGGGTGCTGGGGGTATCGGCGACCGGCGACTCGCTCAAGGAAGCACTGGGACTGGCGTATGAGGCGCTGGGGCGAATCTCCTTTGAGGGTATGGTGTTTCGGCGGGATATTGGCCATCGGGCGTTGAAGTAGTCGCCGGGGGTCGGGGCCAGGAGTTGGGAGACTGTGCTATGCTCGCCGCGTGTCCGCCACGACAGTCGCTCCCGTCAAAATCCGGAAGCCGCGCCATGCGGCGGTGGTGCGGGTAACGCACTGGCTGACGGTGATTGCCTTCGCTGCCCTGCTGTTTACCGGTGGAGAGATTATCCTGACGCACCCACGGTTTTACTGGGGTGAGACGGGGAACGTGACGATGCGGCCGCTGTTCCGGATTCCGATTCCGTCCTCGCGGGACACGGTGCCCACCGGCTACAAATATGTTCTTCCGGATGAGAACGGGTGGGGCCGGGCGCTGCACTTTGAGGCGGCATGGCTGCTGGTTTTTACGGCACTGGTGTACGGTTGCTGGGGGCTGGCGACCGGGCATTTCCGGAAGAATCTGTTGCCGGAGCGCGGCGACTGGAACGGGCGAGCCTTCTGGCGCGATCTGTGGCGTTCGCCGAAGGACAAGACAGATTCGGCGGCGTACAACGTGGTGCAGCGGACGGTGTATTTTGGGGTCATCTTTGTTCTCTTTCCCATGGTGATCTGGACGGGGCTGGCGCTGTCGCCGACGTTCAACGCGGCGTTTCCGTGGTTTGTGGATGTGCTGGGCGGACGGCAGTCGGCGCGGACGCTGCACTTCTTCATCACCATTGCTCTGACTCTCTTCTTTCTGGTGCATGTGACGATGGTGGCGATGTCGGGATTCCGGAACCGGATGCGGGGGATGATCACGGGCCGTGGAATTGAATCCCAGGAGGAGCAGCGATGAGTCCTGTCTCGCGGCGGAAGCTGATTACGGGCGGTGCGGTGTCGGTTGCCGGGTTGGCAGGACTGGCGGCGGCAGGGCGGATCGCCGAGCGGTACGGGCTGATACCTCCGGACCGTGGAACTTTGTACGGTGCAGGCGAGACGCTGAACTATGCGACGCAGCGGCTGCTGGCCCGGCATGCTCTGGCGCGGGAGTTTCCGCGGAGCACGATTTCGAAGACGCCGTTCCTGAATGAAGTTTCGCCGCATGGCCCGTGGTTCAAGCAAGCGCAGGCGGAGGGTTTCCGGAACTGGAAGCTGACGGTGGACGGGCTGGTGGCGCGGCCGACGACGTTCTCGGTGGCTGACCTGAAGGCTCTTGCGCGGCGCAGCCAGATCACCGAGGTGGTTTGCGAGGAGGGCTGGTCGTATGTTGCCGAGTGGATCGGGACGCCGCTGTCGGCGGTGATGCGGGAGGTTGGAGTGCTGCCGCGGGCCCGGTACATGGTGTATCTGTCGCCGGATCCGGATCAGTGGGACAGCGTGGACATGAGCGAGGCGCGGCATCCCCAGACGCTGCTGAGCTGGGGGATGAATGACGGCGATTTGCCGGTGGGTTTTGGCGGGCCGCTTCGGATGCGGGTGCCTCGGCAACTGGGATACAAGAGCGTCAAGTACATCTCGCGGGTGACGGCGATCGAGGACATTCGCCACTTCGGAAACGGGCTGGGATCGCCTGCGCCGCCGGGCGGGTACGCCTGGTATGCGGGGATCTGACCCCCCCCATCATCAACATTTCGAGGAAGTCCATTATTTTCAGCGAGTTGCTCGGATCTTCAGAGGGCCTCATGGCTGCAGTTGACTGATTCCGGATCAGTTAGCAGGGGGCCTGTGGGCGGCGCAGAATCAGCAGCCTCTGGGGCGGAAGCCCCTTTCTTTTGGCGCCTGGATTCCCCGGCCTGAAGGCCGGGGGGCTTTCTCCGTTATCCCGCTTGACGCGCAGGGGCTAAAGCCCTCCGTTATTGAGGCTCTGTTTCGGCATGACTGAAAGTCATGCCCTGATACAAAAGCAATCTCCTTTCGCACCTTGATGTTCACTTTCCCACCTTGTCTCCTCGAAGGGCACGAGGAGACAAGGATGGGGCACCCTCATGATGACAACTTTTTACAGCTATGACTGCTACTTCGCTTCGAGGATGGCGAGGGCCTGCTCGACGACGGGGGCGAGCTTTTTGAAGTCGTCGATGAGGGTGACGAAGTCGGAGTAGACCTTCGAGTCGGCGGCGAAGTTGAGGCCGTTGGAGGTGAGGGCACCTTCGGAGGCGGCGATGAGGGCCTCGACGTCGGCAACGACGGTGGAGAGGCCGGCGATGAAGGGCTGTTCGAGGGGCTTCTCCGACTTCAGGATCTGCTCGACGCGGAGGGCAAGGCCGATGACGGATTTGATCGCTCCGGCGAACCATTTGCCGAAGTCCGCGATTTTGACGCCCAGCTTCTGAAAGATGTTCATAGAGTTCCTTTGCACGTGCAGGATCGAGGGCAGACGCAAAAAGGCCCGCCCGGTTGTCCCCGGGAGGGCCGGTATTCGGCTTCCCAGGGGGCCCGGAGCGGGCCTGGATTTTCGTTTTATCCCTCTATTTTTAGAATACCAAGTCCGTATGGTTTTACTGCCAGTTTTGACTGGCTTAAAGTAGCTTGTTTTCAGAGAGATGCACTTCGGTAATGGGTGCCAGGGGCTTGACAAGATTTCCACAGATGGAGGCAAAAGTGCGTAATCGCTTAGGAGGGCACAGGCCACAGGCCACCGGGCACAGGATGTCGGGCACAGGACACTGAAAGTGAAGCGCGGAGAAAGACGCCAACCATGGAACCCTTTACGACCGGCGTGCGTACGGATTCCTGTGGTGATACCACAGGTTTTATGATACACCTGTGGGCGCAACACAGGAGAGGTGGATGGGCGATACCAAATTGGATTTGTTGCAGGGGACGCTGGACCTGATGGTTCTGCAAACGCTGGCGGCGATGGGGGAGCAGCACGGATACGGAATCGCGCGGCGAATCGAGCAGGTAAGCGGCGACGAGGTGCTGCTGAATCAGGGGACGATTTACGCGTCGCTGGTACGGCTGCAGCAGCGGGGATGGATCGAGTCCGAGTGGGGCGTGTCCGACAACAACCGTAAGGCGAAGTTCTACCGGATCACGGAGCGTGGGCGGAAGCAGCTGGCTGAGGATGCGGCGACCTGGCAGAGGCTGACGGCGGTGATGGGGCGGGTGCTGGGGCAGGGGGCAGGAGTCAGGGATTAGTGCAGCCACAGGCCACAGGCCTCGGCCACGGGACACAGGCCACAGGCCACAGCACAGGACACAGGTCACAGGTCACAGGTCACAGTCACAGAGCCATAGAGGCGACAGGCGGAGGCGGGTGCTATGCGGGATGGGTGGGGGCGGCGGCTGGGGCAGCGGGTACGGGCGTTCTTTGGGAAAGACGCGCTGGATACCGAACTCGATGCGGAGATGGCTTCGCATCTGGAGATGGCCACTGAGGAGAACGTGCGGGGCGGGATGAATCCCGAAGAAGCGCGGCGGCAAGCGCTGGTGCGGTTTGGCGGGGTGCAGCGAGCGCGCGAGGAGCAGCGGGCGGCGCGGGGGCTGCCGTTTCTGGATGTGCTGGGGCAGGATCTGCGGTACACGGTGCGAACGCTGCGGCGGGATGCCGGGTTCACCGTGGTGGCGGTGCTGATTTTGGCGCTGGGGATTGGCGCGAACGTGGCGGTTTTCAGCGTGGTGAACACGCTGCTGCTGCGGCCGCTGCCGTTTCCTGAGTCGCAGCAGCTGGTGTGGGTGCAGGGACCGCCGCAGGGCTGCGGCATGTCGTGCGTGACGTATTCGGTGGATGCTTTTGAGGATTACCAGCAGCGCAATCGGACGCTGTCGGGGGTGACGGCGTATTTCCCATTTGCGGGACCGGACGGGTACAAGCTGACCGGGCAGGGAGAGCCGGTGCCGGTGACCGGGGTTCCGGTGGAGGGAAATTTCTTTGAGGTGCTGGGGGTGCGGCCTTATCTGGGGCGGCTGTTTTCGCCGGAGGAGATGCGGCAACATGGGCGTCCAGCCGTAGTGCTGAACTACTACTTCTGGCAACGGCAGTTTCACGGAGACCGCTCGATCGTGGGGCAGTCCGTCGATTTAAATAATACGCCGACGCTGGTGGCGGGGGTGCTGCCGCGGGGATTCGATTTCGGTTCGGTGTTTGCACCGGGGACGACGGTGGACGCCTTTGTGCCGGCGATCAATGACGACATGCGCAACTGGGGGAATGTGTTCCTGATTGTCGGGCGGATGAAGCCGGGTGTGACGGTGGCTCAGGCCCGCGAAGAGGCGGACAGGCTGTTTCCCGATTTCTATTTCAGCAAGAGCCATCCGAACTATGGGAAGGGATACAAGGCGTGGCTGCAGCCGCTGAAGGAGCATGTGAGCGGGAGCCTGCGATCGTCACTGGAGCTGCTGTGGTGCGCGGTGGGGCTGATTCTGCTGATCGTGTGCGTGAACCTGTCGAACCTGTTGCTGGCACGCTCGGCAGCGCGGAGCAAGGAGTTCGCGATGCGGAGCGCTCTGGGTGCGGGGCGGGCGCGGATTGTGCGGCAGCTGCTGACGGAGAGCCTGCTGTTGTCCGGCGCCGGGGCGGTACTGGGCCTTTGTGTCGCAGTTGCGATTACAAAATATCTGGCGCAGGCGGGTTCTTTGGCACTGCCGCTGCTGAACGATGTGGGGATCGATCGGGCGGCGGTGGGATGGACGGTGCTGATTGCGGCGGGAACGGCGATGCTGTTCGGGATGGTACCGGCGCTGCGGATGAGCGGGAAGGAACTGCAGGAGTCGCTGAAGGACAGCGGGCATGGCAGCAGCGCGGGAAGGCGGCATGAGACGCTGCGGTCGGTGCTGGTGATCAGCGAGGTGGCGCTGGCGTGCGTGCTGCTGGTGGGTGCGGGGCTGCTGATGCGGAGCTTTCTGAAGGTGCTGGAGATCAACCTGGGGTTCCAGCCGGACCGGGCGGCGGCGATCAGTGTGGACTACGACGACACCGGCAAGGATGGAAAGCCGGATGCGGCGCTGCGGGGGACGGTTCTGGAGAACATTCTGCATCGGGTGAAAGGGATCCCGGGGATTGAAGCGGCGGGCATAACGGACATGCTGCCCCTGGATCAGAACCGGAGCTGGAATTTGTCGGCGCAGGGAGTGGACTGCTCGAAGCAGAAATGTCCTGACGCGCTGGTGCAGATTGTGACGCCCGGATATCTGGACGCGATGGGGATGAAGCTGCGCGAGGGCCGGGACATCGCGTGGTCGGACGGGGCGAAGAGTGCGTGCGTGGTGATCCTGAACGAAGCGGCGGTAAAAGTGTTGTGGCCAGGAGAGGATGCGCTGGGGCGGGTGGCCAACATCGGGCAGTGCAGTGTGCCGCCGCGGGTGATTGGCGTGGTGGATGACGTGCGGGCTACGGGCGTGGAGGGCGGCTCGGATGGTCCGGAGGCATATTTGCCGATGACACAGGCGGGGCCGGCCGGGGCGGAGATGGTGGTGCGGACGCAGCTGCCTCCCGCGGTGCTGGGGTCGAGTGTGCTGCACGTGCTGAAGGAGATGAATCCGGGGCAGCCGGCGACGGAGTTTCGGCCGTTGCGGTCGTTTGTGGATCACTCGGTTTCGCCGCGGCGGTTTTTCGTGCTGCTGGTGGGGATTTTTGCCGGGCTGGGACTGCTGCTGGCGGCGCTGGGGATCTATGGGGTGATCGCGTATTCGGTGACGCGGCAGACGCAGGAGATCGGGATCCGGATGGCGCTGGGGGCGAGCCGCGGGCGGGTGCAAAGGACAGTGCTGGGACGGACGCTGCGGCTGGTGAGCGCGGGGCTCGGGATCGGCGTTTTCGCGTCGCTGGTGGTGGCGCGGGGGATCGCGTCGCTCCTGTATGGGACGGAGCCGACGGACTGGGTGACGTATGCGGGGATGGTGGTGCTGCTGCTGGCGGTGGCGGCAGTGGCGGGGTATCTGCCGGCGCGGCGGGCATCGCGGGTGAATCCGCTGGTGGCGCTGCGGATGAATTGAGGAAAGCTGAAAAGCGGTCAGCTGGAAAAGCGGTCAGCTAAGGGGCGGGCAGCGGGGAAGCGATTGTCCGGAAACGGACAGGTGGGTGGTGGATCGGACAGAGGGGCCTTCGGCGGAGTGCCGGGGGCCTTTCTTTTCAGTGCGAGGGATGGCGAGCGAGGTGCAATAGAAAGCGTGGGAAGTTGCCGGGTGAGGCGCGGCGGCTTCGTC
>JBAUZR010000643.1:0-5295 GCA_049585375.1 Acidobacteriaceae bacterium | reverse complement strand
GTTCAACACTCGCACGACGGGTCGCGTGAGCCGGATGAACACATCCATCGGCGGCGCGATGGCGACAGCCATCTGATCGGCGCTGCGCAGCGCGAGCGCCTTCGGCACCAGCTCGCCCAGCAGCACCTCAAAATAGGTAATGAAGGCAAACGCCAGCGGCACCGCCGCCAGATGCGCATACAACCGCGCATGCGGCATCGGCGCCATCATCTGCTCAAAGATGCCCGCGATCGCCGGCTCGCCCAGCCAGCCGAGAGCCAGACTGCACAGCGTCACTCCCAGCTGCACCGCTGGCAGGAAATCCCCCAGGTTTTCCTGCAGGCGCTTGACGATGCGCGCGCCTGGCCGCCGCTCGGCGATCATTTGCAGGACGCGCGTCTCGCGCACGCTCACCAGCGCGAACTCCGCCGCCACAAAGAAGCCGTTCGCCAGGATCAGAATGACGATGGCTACGCCGTGGAAGAGCAGGAACTCGGACATGTGGCGAGTCTAAATCGACTGGGGGTTTCCGCCCCAGATATGAGGCATCGGCGGACCTGGCCCCCCACCCCCCTGGCTGAGGCCCTCAACAACTACCGTGTTTTCAATTAGCGGAGGGTAATACCTTTTGGGTATTACCCTCCTGCGGTGCACCAATTTTGAGGCAGCGGCTTTTTCTCGGGTCCGGCGGGGGCCGAGAGTTTAGGGATTGGGGATTCGGGATTGCCGTACCTAAAGAGGGCATTTTCCCGGTTCAGGGCTGGAAGTCCTGCGCACCAAAAAGTAAGGGCACGGACAGCTTCCGCTGCCCGTGCCCAAGGTTTTCTAAACCCTAATCCCTAATTCCTGATCCCTGCCCTTACTCGTTCCCGGCTTCTGTGCTTTTGATAAACGTTGCTACCCGGTCGTGGAGCTGTTTCAGCGCCGAGTTTCTCACGTAGACCATGTGCCCGGACTCATACCACTGGTACTCGATGTTGGCCGCCAGCCGGTCCGGAATGGGCAGGTGCTTGTCTTCGTAGAAGGCCGCATAGAATGGCGTCGCCAGATCGTAGTACCCACCGTTCACCATCACCTTCAGCTTGTCATTCGTCTTCATCGCCATGGCCAGATCCGGCGCCACGTTGAGGATGGGATTTCCCTGGCGCATGAACTGCCAGTCAAATCCATGGAACTGCGCCTCCGGCAGATAGGTCTCCCCCGCACCATACTTCAGCGTCTCCCGGGTGTACTGGTTGAACAGAGACACGTAAGCCGACGAAATCGCAGAGCTCTGCGGATCGTAGGCCGACTCCTCCGCCAGCGGATCGATCGACGGCCCGGAGAACCGCGTGTCCAGCCGCCCCGTCGTCGTGTCATCCCCCTGCAGGTTTTGCTCAAACTGGGGTCCCGAAATCCTCAGATTCCCCTTCACCAGGTAATCCACGGGCAGACCCGTGTAGTCGTGCAGCTTCTCCGCCATCGCCTGCTTATCCGTTGCGCTCAGGTCTGTGCCCTTGTCCAGCGCCTGCGCGTAAGGACCCATGGCAAAGGTCTCGACCTCCTTCATGAACGCCTGGAGGTCCGGGTGCTCCTGCGGCAGCTTGTGGTGGTACAGGGCCGTCGCCGCATAGGTCGGCAGCGCCAGCTCGTAGGGCATGTCCACCCCGGGGTTCGTGTGCGCCTCGTCGATGTCGGTCGTGAAGTTGAAGATCTGCGACAGCAGCATCACCCCGTTCAGATCGATGTTGTAGTCGTTCTCCAGCATGTTGGACAGCACCGCCGACCGGGTGGTCCCGTAGCTCTCCCCAAACAGGTATTTCGGCGAGTTCCAGCGGTTGTACTTCGAGAGGAACCGCTGGATGAAGCGCGCAAACGCGTGCCCGTCCTGGTCCACGCCCCAGAAAGCCTTGTCGCTGTCCTTGCCGGTCAGCCGGCCAAAGCCGGTCCCCGGCATATCGATGAAGACCAGATCGCTCACGTCCAGCAAGGAGTAGGGATTGTCGACCAGCTTGTACGGCGCCGCTGGAAGGTGCGTGTCCTGATCGTCGGTATCCACGCGCTTCGGTCCGAACGACCCCATATGCAGCCACACCGTCGAGCTGCCGGGGCCGCCGTTGTAGAGAAACGTAATCGGCCGGTTCGCATTCGCGCCCTGCTTGAAATACGCCACGTAGAACATCCGCGCCAGCGGCGGAGCGTCGGCCGCGTTCTTTGCCGCCTCCACCGCCGCGGCCAGATCCGTATCCGAGAGCGGCTTGCCGTCCGGCCCCAGCTGGGCATCCTGCACATCGGTCGCCCCGACCGTAATGATGCCCGCCACCGCGTTGTAGCTGATGTGCTCCCCTCCGGCATCCACCGTACCCTGGGTCGTCACTTCCTGCGGAGGCTCTTTGGCGGTGGCTTTTTCGGCGGATATCTCAGCGGTTTTGGAAGTTGTCTTGTCGTCGGAAGCAGCCCGACTGACAAGAGGCGTAAGTATCACGGCGGCGGCAATGGACACCGCCAGCAGGCGACTGAACTTTTGCATCATGGCTCCTGAAAAGGTGAATTCGCAACAGATCCGGGAAAACCGACGATTATAGCGGGATCAGCACCTGCCGCGTGTCATCGACCACGCTTCTCCGCCTCTCGCCGTTATCTCCTTATACGCGCAGCTGGTACCCTGCGGTTCCGCGGCCCGTTATTCGCTGCGCAGCGCCTGCATGGGATCGATCGCGACCGCACGCCGCGCCGGCAAACAGGCCGCCACCAGTCCAATCGCGACCAGGGGCGCCGCTGCGCCACTCACAAAGCCGGATTGCCCGCGTGCGTCTCGTAGAGGAAGCCCCCCACCGCGCGCGCCGCGAAGAAGGCTCCGCGCCTTACGAACTCTGCTGTGCCTGGAGGGCACTGTCCGCGTCACTCCGGCACGTATTTATCCAGCCACTTCAGCTCATCGCGGACCTTGATGTAGCCGTGCCATGGATTCTTCCCGAGGCCGTGTCCCTCGCCCGGAAACACCAGAAACTCGTGCGGAATCCCCAGCTCCTGCAGGGCCCGCTCCATCGTCACGCCTTCCAGGTAGCTGACCCGAATGTCGGCGCCGCCCTGCACCAGATGCACCGGCGTTGTCACCTTATTGAACTGGAAGAGAGCTGCCTCGCTCTGGTACAGCTGCGGGTCCTGCCAGGGCTCGCCGCCCAGATACCAGGCATCGTCGTAGGTCTCGTCGTCGTTGCCCCAGTTCGCGGCATGCTCCACCGCACCCGCGCCTGTCACCGCTGCTTTGAAGCGCGTGGTCTGCGTGATCAGCCAGTTGGTCATGTAGCCGCCGTAGCTGTAGCCGCCGACCGCCAGCTTGTCCGGATCGGCATAGCCGTCCCGCACCAGCGCGTCGACGCCGGCCAGGATGTCGCGCCCCGGCGCGGAAACCAGATGCGGTTTGATGGCCAGCATGAAGTCGTCGCCGTAGCCCGACGAGCCGCAGTAGTTGGGGCGAAACACCAGCCAGCCGCGATCCGCGGCCAGCGTCGCCCAGTCGTACCAGTCCGCGCCAAAGCGGTTGCCGTCCGCATCCGCCGGACCACCATGGATCAGCGTCAGCATCCGCAGATGCTTCGCGCCCTTCTTCCCTGGCGGAAACAGCAGCACTCCCTCCACCGTCCGCCCATCGTCGGACTTCCACGTATAGGTCTGCCACTCGGGCTGCGCCCGCTCCGTGAAGATACGGTTGAAATCCGTCAGCGGCTTCAGCTGATCCGGCTGCAGCGGGTTCGCCACAAGATACGCCTGCTCCGGCTGGTTGATCGTCGAGTAGCGCACCACCATCGCGCCCGACCCCTTCGCCGACTGGAGATCGGAATAGGTCCCCGGCAGCCCGGGCAGCCGCGTCGCCCTGGCTTCATCCACCCGGTAGAGCTGGGTCTCGGTTCCCTTCTGCCCCAGAGCGATCAGCCGTCCATCCGGCAGCAGCGTGTAGGGACCGAACGAGCCGTCGAACTCCGCACCCAGCCGCTCGACGTGCCCGGAATCCGGATCCATCCGGTAGAGACGCCCCTGCACGTCGCGATACTTGCCCTCGAGCGATCCCGCCGCAGCCGGCACTCCGAAATGCAGCCATCGGCTGTCCGGAGACCACGCCAGCCCCGACTCCAGCGCCTGATTGTGGGTCGCCTGCCGCGCTGTGCCGCCGTCAGGAGACAGCAGAAAAATCTCGTAGTCGGCGGGATTCTCCTCGCGATGGTTGGGCGGTCCCGTCTCGAAAGCCAGGGTCTTCCCGTCCGGAGAAGGCGCAATCTCTGTGATTTCCTCGCGGCTGGGCGTCAGCGTCTGCGCGCCTCGCGGCAGCTCTGCCGGCTGGGCTTCGGCCTTCTTCTTGTCGCCGACCTTATCGCTCGGGGTGGACTCCGGCAACGGCGCCTTCAGGTCTCGCGCCAGCGCCGGCGCCACCTCCATCTTCACCAGCACGTCTCCGCGATCTTTCTCGCGCCAGCGGATCACGTCCTTCCACTCCGCCTTTTCGGCCTCTTCCTGCTGCTTCGTCAGCGGCTGCGTCGCCGAGAAATACAAAAACTTCCCATCCTGCGACCACGCAAACGCGTGCACGTCCAGCTTTTCCGTGTACAGCGGCAAAGCCTCGCCGCCCGCAACGGAGATCACCCACAGCCGGTCCGCCCGCGCCTCCTCGCTCTGCGCGGCGCCGTCGTCGCCCGCCGCCTCGCCGGGCAGCGCCCGATCCGAGACGAACGCCACCCACTTCCCGTCGGGACTCCACCGCGGCTCCTTTTCGCTCCCGGAGTGGGTCAGCGGCCGCAGCCCTCCATCGGCAGTCCAAAGCCAGAGATCGTCGCTGAACACGTTGTGCTTCCAGTCCGGCGTCTCTGTGGCGATCACGGCCGCCGCTCCGCCGGGCGCCAGCCGCACCGCGCTGATCTCCGTCCCGCTCATGTACTCATCGAGCGTGATGGAAGGCTTATTGGATTGAGCGACAGCGACAGAAGCAAAGCAGAGGGAAAAACTCAGGGCAGGAAAAAACGTTCTCCAACGCATACCAGGAACTATACCGTCCGCCCCCATTTCGCTCCCAAAGCCAGACTTCCCATCTCTTTCCTGTTGCTTTCCCAATGGAGTTGTGGCATTCCCCTGTTGGTTACCCAAATGGCGACAGAATCGCCGAGGTTCGCATGAAGCAGAAAGAGGATGTGCAGCAGGGAAGCCTGGCGCTTATGGTGCTCCGAACTCTCGATGTCCTCGGTTCCCAGCACGGCTACGGCATCGCCCGCCGCACCGAGCAGATCAGCGGTGACCTGCTGGCTGTCAACCAGGGCACGCGCTACCCGAGAAGCGGGACTGGGA
>JBAUZR010000642.1:0-2547 GCA_049585375.1 Acidobacteriaceae bacterium | reverse complement strand
GGACATGGCGATGTCGTCGGCATAGATCTGCAGGACCGGCATGTTCTGGTAGGTGTTGGTCGATGAGATGGCCCCTGTCTGATCGTTGATCGTGTAGCTGGCCAGCTGGAAGTAGCTGCAGCAGTGCGATCCAAAGGGTTGATTCATCACGACGGCCAGGTGACTGGCATTGTCGGCTGCGACGAGCCACGGTGCGTAATTACTGTAAGTGGGATCGGGAGTGGGATCTTTCTCGGTAAAACTTCCATTAGTCACCAGATCGCCAGCGGTGCCGCGCCGATAGGCCAGGAAGACGGCCGCCTCCTGCTGGCCCTGCACGCCATAGGCAAACAGGTCGTTGCTGCTATATGTGGAGACGTTCACCTGGTAGGGCGTCGAGTGCACGCCGATGGTGCTGACCGAATCCCCCAGGAATGTGAATTCTCCGTTGGAGGCGAGCTTGTAGGTCTGCAGAGCACTGCAGTCCCCGGAGGCCGAACCGTAGAGACCCACAGAAAAGAACTGCCCGTTGTGGTCGAGAAGCGAAGGGCCGGCGGTGCCGCCGCACTGGTAGCCTGCGTAACTCTGGGTATCGATCCGGGCGGCCTGGGCACCGATGGCTCCGCTGGATTCGACCTTATAGGAGTGCAGATCGTCGGTGCCTACGTTGATGAGATAACCGCTGTTGATGCCTTCCATTTGTCCTGGCTCGTAAAAGGGCGAGCCTTTCACCAGCGTGAGCTGGCCGGCGGCACTGGCGTTATAGACATTCAGACCCGATTGGGTCTGGACATAGACATCGGCGACAGGGCCCGTTGTAGCCTGGTTCGTTCCTTCGGAAGAAGCGGTTTGGGTGAAGGCGGGCCCAGTAGAAAGCAGGGCAGAAACCAGGGCGAGGGCCATGGGCGCAGTTATCTGAGACATAAGAATCCCCCTCAGGGACCTGAAGAGGTTAGGGGCGGGGTGAGGGTGGATTGGTTGTATGAATAGTTACGACATTAATGTTCCTGTTAAGGCGAGAATTACTCATTCCTCGAAGGGAAGCCGGGGAGTGTCCGCCGGCGGCAACTGCTCGGTCACGACGGTTTTAGCGTGGCGCTGGAGGAGGATCAGCGATCCGACGAGGACCAGAACCATGAAGGCAAGCAGGCCGAGTTCAATGATGGAATGGCGAAAGCCGACTTCGTCCGCGTCGGAAGAGGTGGCCATCTGGGCGGTCAGGATGAGGATCTTTCGCACCGTGGCGATGAGGGCGACGACGAGGAATGGCTCGGCGACGAGAGTGTGTTCCCGGAAGGAAACCTGAACGGTATAGAGCAGCTCGATGATCAGGAGAATCAGGAGGATCTGGTCGAGCAACCCGATGACCTGCTCGGAGAGCTCACCGTGGATCAGGGCAAGGCCGAAGTTGCGGAGGACGAGGAAAAGGAGACAGATGGAGGTGGCAGCGAGGACCGCGCCCAGTCCGACATAGACGACATCTTCGACCGCCACCAGGGAGCGTGCGATGAGATGGCGGGCGCGACCGGCCGGCTTGGCAGCGGGAGCGATCATGATCGGACCCAGATCCGATTATGCGCCCTGAGCGCGCCCCGGGGAATCCACATGCGGAGCGGGATGCCGGCTGCGCTGCCGAGCGGCTTCGTAGAGGAGGATGGAGGCGGCAACGGCGGCGTTGAGAGATTCCACGGGACCGGGCGTGGGGATGGAAACGAGGCGATCGGCACGATCGAGCAGATCCTGGGAAAGCCCGCTGCCTTCGTTGCCGATGAGGAGGGCGGCGGGACGAGTCCAGTCCACCTGCGAGCAGGGAAGCGCTTCCGAGCCTGAAGAACCGGGGACCGCCGCGCAGATCGGGATGCCGTGCTGGGCGAGGGCGGCAAAGGCCGGCGCGTGTTTTTCCATCACAACGGGCACGCGGAAGGCGGAGCCGGCCGAGGCGCGGAGGACTTTGTTGTTCCACACGCAAACTGTGCCGGGGAGGGCGAGGACGCCGCTGGCGCCAAAGGCTTCCACGGACCGAATCAGCGTGCCAAAGTTGCCGGGATCCTGGAGGGCTGCGGTGATGACGACCAGAGGGGAGGATCCGGTGAGCAGGTCGCTGATAGAGAAATGCGGCGGATCGGCGAGGGCGGCAATCCCCTGGGGCGACTCGGTTTCGACGGCGCTGTCGAAGACGGGGGGAGTGAGCTCCACGATGGGGACGGCGGACGGAATTTGCAGGCGGTCGAGAAGACGCAGACGCGCTTCATGGCGTTCGGGATCGCGCCGGACGAAGACTGTGCGCAGGCGGAGGCCGCTGCGGAGGGCTTCGGCAAGGAGGTGCTCGCCTTCAAGGGCGATGACTTCGGTTTGGTCGCGGCCGGAGCGCGTAAAGGCGGCTCGCAATTCCCGGACGCGGGCATTCTGGCGACTCTGTACAATGCTGATGAGGCGCGAGCGCTCCGAAGCCGTCGGCATGGGTGGATTCTAACCCGCCTGGAGGCCCTGATGGGCTCATGCGGCTTTCATCCAATCCAAAGTGCGTCGTGAAGTTCCTCAACAGGAGAGGCCTTGGCTGCAGAGATT
>JBAUZR010000641.1:0-4639 GCA_049585375.1 Acidobacteriaceae bacterium | reverse complement strand
AATACCGCCAACCGCCCTGGAAATTTCAACCGGGCTCCGGCCAACAACTACAACCGCCCCTCGCAGAACTACAACCGGCCGGCTCAGAACTACAATCGCCCGGCGCAGAACTATAACCGGCCAAACGGTAACGCGCAGCACAACCAGAGCCGCCCGGCCAACCAGAAGCCACACGCCGAAAGTCATCCAAAGGGCGGCGGCGACCACGAAAAACCGCACGGCCGCTAACCGGCTCATTCACCTTAAGAGGGATGGCTTCGGCCATCCCTCTTCCTTTTAGTACGCGCGGCTTCTCTGAAAATCGCCTGTCCTGCGTGCGGCAACGGTGTGGTAAAACGGTTTGTTGCTCATCGGGAGGTTCGCCATGACAAGCCAGGATCGCCGCACCTTTCTCAAAGGAACCACCGCCGCCGCCGCTGCGGTTCTCACCGGGTCCGGCCTCACCCGCGCCGCTGAAGCCGCCACTCTGCCCGCCCTGCCCAACAATGCGCGCACCCAGGACGCCATGCCGACGCGCAACCTCGGCCGCACCGGCTACAAAGTCGGCATCTTTTCCCTCGGCGGTCAGGCCGCGCTGGAAAAAGCCAACAACGCCGAGGTCGCTGTGCCCATCGTCCATCGCGCCCTCGATCTGGGAGTCAATTATCTCGATACCTCCTCCATCTACGGCGGCCCCATGCGCTGGAGCGAGCGCTATGTCGGCGAAGTCATGAAGACCCGCCGCAACGAAGCCTTCCTTGCCACCAAAACCAAGGAGCGCACACGCGACGGCTCCATGCGCATGATCGACGAATCGCTGAAGCTCCTCCAGACCGACCACGTCGATCTCTGGCAGCTCCACGACATCGGCACTATGAAGGACATTAACGCCATCTTCGCCCCCGGCGGCGCCATGGAGGCCCTGCTCGAAATGCAGCAGCAGAAGGTGGTCCGCTATCTGGGCGTCACCGGCCATTACCGCCCGGATGCTCTGATGGAAGCCCTCCGCCGCCACGACTTCGACACCATCCTGATGGCTGTCAACGCCGCCGATCCGCACCACTACAGCTTCCAGCAGGAGCTGCTGCCCATGGCAGTCGAGAAGCAGATGGGCATCATCGGTATGAAGATTCCCGGCCGCAGCCGCCTGCTCTCCACCTGGACGCCGCCGCCGCTCGAGCAGCAGCAGCACTCCTGGGAAGGGATGGTGATCGCCACCCAGCCCGGCACCCTCACCATGAAAGAGGCCGTCTACTATGTCCTCTCCCAGCCGGTCAGCACCATCATCATCGGATGCGACTCGATCCCGCAGCTGGAGCACAATGTTGAGCTGGCGCGTGAATTCACTCCGCTCAATCCGCAGCAGCAGGCCGCGATCGTAGCAAAGGCGGAGCCGGTCTCGAAGCCCGGCCTCTTCTTCCGCTTCTACGATCACGACGCAGCGTCCTGAAGCAGCGTTTAGCGGATGGCGGATTGCGCCTCGCATCGCCGGAGATTACCGCCTGCCGCGCCTGGAATGCATTTCCTCTTCTCTATACGCTGTCCGCTATCCGCTGTCTTCACCCGATATAGCTTCGGATAAACGGATCCTGCGAGTGCACCAGCTCCGCGGTGGTCCCATCGAAGACCAGCCGTCCCTGATACAGCATCAGGAAGCTGGTATTCGGATCGGCCTGGTGCTCGCCCAGCGGCACCATATGGTTCTCCTCCGTGCTGAAGTGATGCGTCGCCAGCATAAAGGCATCCTGCAGACGGTGCGTCACCACGATGGAGCTCGTGTGGGACACGTCGCGCTGCTTCATCACCAGTTCGATAATCGTCGTCGAGGTAATCGGATCCAGCCCGCCCGTGGGCGAGTCGTACAGGATCAGCCGCGGATGCGTCACGATGGCGCGCGCAATCGCGACGCGGCGCCGCATGCCGCCCGACAGCTGCGAAGGAAACTGATTCAGTGTTTGCTCAAGCTCGACGAAGCGCAGCGCTTCCGTCACACGGCGCGTAATCTCTTCGTCTGAAATATGCTCTTCCAGCAACCGGTATCCGACATTGTCACGCACCGGCAGCGAGTCAAAGAGAGCTCCTTCCTGAAACACGGTCCCGATCGCACCCCGCAGCTCGAACAGGTCCTCCTCGCGCATGGCGCTGATCTCTTTGCCGAAAACGAAAATTCGGCCCGAATCCGGCCGCAGCAGTCCGTTCGTCAGCTTCAGCAATACGCTCTTGCCCACCCCCGCCGGGCCCAGCAGGATGCGTGTCTCTCCGTGCCGCACCTGAAAGGAAATGTTCTCCAGGACCGGCTTCTGGTCGAATCCGATGGAGACGTCGTCGAAGACGACGACCGGCTCTTCCGGCTGCGCTGCGACCGGCGGCGTGCCTTCGTTCGCCCCCACGCCGCTCACCGCCCGAAAATACCGATCAGCAGCCGGCTGAGCGTGAAATCACACGCAATGATCAGAATCGAAGACCACACCACGGCCTGCGTCGTCGAACGGCCCACGCCCTGGGTGCCGCCACGCGTCTTCATCCCGAAATAGCACCCGATGGTGGCGATGATGAACCCGAAGAAAATCGGCTTCACCAGCCCCTGCAGAATGTCGGGATACTCCAGTGCCTGATACGCGGTGTGAAAGTACTGTGACCCGTCCTGGCCCAGCATGATCACCGAAGCGAAGCCGCCTCCGAAAATTCCTACCGCGTCCGACAAAATCACCAGGAAAAACAGCATCACCACCGTCGCCACAATCCGCGGCATCACCAGCTTCTTCAGCGGATCGGTCCCCAGCGCCCGCATCGCGTCAATCTGTTCGGTCACGATCATCGATCCCAGTTCGCTCGCCATTCCTGACGCATTCCGCCCGGAGACCATCAGGGCCGTCACCACCGGCCCGATCTCCTTGATCATGGAAAAGCTCACCAGCTGCCCGGTAAACGCGGTTGCGCCAAACTGGGTGAGCGTCGATGCGGACTGCAGCGCCAGCACGCCTCCCAGGAAAAACCCTGTCAGGATGACGATGGGCAGCGAGCCGACCCCGATGATGTCAGCCTGCAGGAAAATGTCTGCACGATAAAACGGCCGGCGGAACAGATTGCTCAGGGCGCGCCCGGTCAGCAGTGCGTATTCCTGCATCGCCAGAACGCCGCGCTTGGCGGCTGCATCGATCGCTTCCAGAGCCATAGGTTATCTCGGATTGGATGCGCAACCACACACTTCCGCTCCGCAGCTTGAGCCTAGCATACAGCCAGGCCGCACCGGTCTCCCTCGAAAGCACCGTCGCCGTACAATCCACCGAGAGGATTCCGTTATGCAACGATCCGCCATCCTGACTACAGCCGCTCTGCTCTGTGCGACCCTCGCCACTGCCCAGACCATTCAGGTGGACAAGAACAACCGCACCATCGCCGTCACGGCCAGCGATACAGCCACGGCAGCAGCGGACCTCGCCGGCATCACCATCGGCTTCGATACCTGGGCCCCTGACGCGGAAACCGCCTATCGTCAGGGATCGCAGCTTTCCAATGCCATTGTGGATGCCCTTAAAAGCGCCGGCGTGCCCGACAAATCCATCGAGAGCCGCGCCCAGAACCTCAGCAGGACCGACTTTCCCTACAGCCCGGCGCCCACCCCCGAGGAGCGCGCGCAGAAGGCCTTCACCCTCTCGCAGAGCTGGACCGTTCACACCGCGGCCGCCGATGCCGCCAGGGTTCTGCACGCTGCCGTCGAAGCCGGCGCGAATGACAGCGGCGCCATCGACTGGGATGTCACCGATCGCAAGTCTCTCGAAGCGAAGGCCGCAGCCAAAGCCCTCGTCGACGCGCATGCCATCGCCGCGCAAATGGCTGCAGGTCTGGGCGTCACCCTGGGACCGCTCGTCTATGCCAGTAACCAGGCTCCCGAGCGGCCCGTGCTCCCTTTTGCCAGAATGGGCGCCGTCGCCAAAGCCGGAGCGCCCTCTAAACCGCTCGCGATTCGCCCCGGGCAGGTGCAGGAGTCGGCGAGCGTCTACGCCGTTTTTTCCATCGAATGATGGGCTGACGAATGGTGCTTAGTCGCGCGGCCGCTTACGAATCTCGATGTTCAGCCGCTTGATTTTCTGGTTCAGCGTGGAGAGCGGAATTCGGAACTGCTCCGCCGCTTCTGTCTGATTGCCGTTGCAGCGCTCCAGCTTGTCCACGATGATCCGCCGCTCGATGTCTTCCATAATGTCGAAGAGCGATGCATCCGGGCTGTGCTCCAGCAGGCTCGTCGAGTAGCTCGCGCCGGTCAGATGTCCCGGCAGCAGATCGATGCCGATGGTCCCGCCCGACGACAGCACCACGCCCCGCTCGATCACGTTCTCCAGCTCGCGCACGTTGCCCGGCCACTCGTAGTCCACCAGCACCCGCATCGCCTCCGGCGTCAGCGATCGCATCGTCAGCCCGTTCTCCTCCGAATACCGCTTTAGAAAGTGGGTCGCAAGCGCCGGAATATCCTCGCGGCGGCTCCGCAGCGGCGGCAGCTCGATCGCAATCACGTTCAGCCGGTAGAACAAATCTTCGCGGAACTTCCCTTCCCGCACCGCCTGGCGCAGCTCCACGTTGGTCGCGGCAATGATCCGCACGTCGACCTGAATCTCCTGCACGCCGCCCAGATGCATGAACCGCCGGTCCTGCAGCACGCGCA
>JBAUZR010000640.1:0-3519 GCA_049585375.1 Acidobacteriaceae bacterium | reverse complement strand
ATCTCATCCTGATCAATGACCGCGTCGCACCCGCTGCCGTTACCCCGGATGAAATCATTAAAGCCTTCCCGAGTGACCTCTTCTGCAGGTGTCCAGTAACCGGCGCCCTCGAACGGTGTCAGGGTCGAACAATAGAAGAGAATGTGGTTCTGGTGGGCTTCAGCAATCAGCCGCTCGGTGGCCTGGATCAGCGCCTGCAACGTCGGCACAGGCCGTGTCGAACCCAGATCGTTGATCGGGTCATCGGCGAAGATCACCCAACGGACGCCGGGCTGCTCGACCACGTCGCGCTCAAATCGGGCCTCTGCGCTCGCTCCCGCTCCCGCGTGCAGCAGTCGATTGCCGCTGATGCCTTCATTGAGCACGCCCACCCTGATCCCGTGGCTCGCCAGCCGCTGCGCCAGGATGTCGGGCCACCTGTCGTTCTCCCCGTCGGTCGCCTTGTAGCCCTCGGTAATCGAGGCTCCCAGGGTCACAACAGCGCCCGCCAGTTCCTTTCCCTGCACGTCGATGTTGGTCAGAAAATAGTACGATCCAGTGGTCATCGCACCGGATAAATCAACTCGGCCGCTCACGTCGCCAGGCGCCTGATAGTTGGTTCGGTGCGCTGACGGATGCCAGGTAATCTGGCTCGGACCCTTCGGCAGATAGAAGCTCACGGCGACCTTCGTCAGCGCTGGCATCTCGATCGGAATTGGATCGCTGACCAGCGAAGAGCCCGGCGCAATCATGGCGAAGGTCCGATGGGCAAATCGCAGTTTATGGTCGGTACCGGCGATAATCGCGCTGCCGGTCGAAGCCATCGCCAGATGGACATCTTCGATTCTGAGGGGGAGGGTTCCGAACAGATTGGAGATGCGAATTCGCACTTCCGTCCCGGCAACGCTGGTCCGCATGATCTGGCGCAACGTTCGACCAGCAAGGGCCGGCTGCGTCTTCCCCGCCATCGGCGCCGACGCCCAGGTTCCGACCCACGCACTGCCCTCTGTGCGTTGCCCCACTGCCGGCAACCCCAGGCTTGCGATAAAGAGAGCAAGAAGACAGCTCCTCTGGCGAAGACCAGCGCCTCGTTGTGCGGGCCAAAGATCCATAACTTTCCCGCTACCTGGCTTCCAGCCCGATCTGTACTGGGCCCAGCTTCTTTACGTCCGAAGCAGGCGATCCGCTGATCGCGGCGAATTTCTCCTCAGCGAACTGCTGGTCGTGGCGAATGAGCAAATATCGGTCGCCGCCAACGACGCGCATCCGCAGAACCGGCCCGATATCCGCGCTCAGGATCTTCGCGCCCGTGTCCGACAACGCATCGACCGCCTGACCGGGCCAGGGATTCCGCACCTGAAGCTCCTGAGTGATGCCCGGTTCGAGAACGACGGTCATGATTGCGCCATCATGGACCTGAACGTCGACCCGGGTACGCGCTCGCACAAAAACGGAACCATCAACATCCCAGCCCGGCGGGATGGCCGGCGCGATGCGGATCAGCCCGTCGTAGTCCTGCACGAGAGCCTCCTCAAGTGCATCCGCGACGATCCCGGTTTCCTCGATGTAAAACTCGCCGTAGCGGCGATCCCAGTTGGCGAATCCGTTCACTGTGTGCTGCGAACGCTCTGTCACAGTAACGAGAGTGGATCCGACCTCGCTGCCGAGATGGAGCCGCGCCGCCTGGATTGGATCGAAACTCCAGTCCGCCACTCCGCGAAACAGGCGATGCTCATAGGTGCGGCGGGCCAGCGCGAAGAGTGGCGACGTATCCCCGACGAGATCGTAAGGCCAGACCGGCTCGAGGCCAATATTCTCGGCATTGTGATTCTGCGCACCAGGCTGCCACGACTCCGCGATCATGTCCTGTCCCAGGGCATCGGCCGCTGGCGGTAACAGTGTCCGCGGGCCTGCAAGCTGGGTGCGCGGAAAGTCCGGGATCTTCGGAATCGCTGCCCGCAGACGCGCCACCAGATCAGCATCCCGGCCCAGCAGCTGTGCGGCCTCGATTGTGACCGGATACAGTGCCTTCGCCGCAGCAAGATCGGTCGTCGGATCATTCACATCCCACTGCGTCTCGTGGGCATTCGACGGCGACGTGTGCAGCATCCCATCTGGCCCCGGCTTCTGATAAGCCAGCAGGAATCGGGCCGAGGCGGCTATCACCGGATAATTATGTGCGAGAAAGGCCCGGTCCTGCGTGGCCAGGTATTGCTGCCAGATCCAGAGTGAAACCTCGGCACCGGTCGAGAGGGTACGTGCGTTGTAATACGGGGACCAGTGCGCATCGCAGTCATGGGCGAGACTGATCGGCGTCCAGCTGGCTTCATATTCGATACCCGGCCCGTTGAAGCGCATCGTCTCCGGGATGCATGCCCCTGGACGTCCATCCATATGCTGATGGGTCCAACTTTGAATGGTGGGTAGATCTTCGCGGTAGAGATTGAAGTATGGCGTGTTGAGATCGTAAAGGCCGGCGCCGATGTTGGCCGCCACCTGCATACGCAGATTCCAGTGCCAGAACGCGGAGGAATCCCAGTGATGCACGTCCCTTGCCGACGACAGCATATCGGCAACGCCTGCCTGACTGCCCGGATACTCTGCCCCGCGCTCCGCGGCCGCGGCATAGAGATAAATGTTGCGGAGGTTCTCCATGTATTCCCCGGCGCCATCCGCCGAACTCACCCGGATAATCGCCGCTCGATTCCAGAAGGCATGCCACCAGGCGCGATGGGCCTCGGGCGCACTGGACGTCAGATTCGCGCCGACCAGCCGGAGAGCGTCCCCGGATCCGTCATAGTGCGGTGCGGCCACGAAGATGCGAAAATGCCCGTCCGGCATCGGCGTAAACGACAAAGTAAGAGTCAGCGGGTTCGTAACCGCTGCAGACACATGCAAAGCCTCAGCCGTAATCCCGGCCAATGAGCCGAAGTGCCGGCCCGATGCCCCTGGCCGTGTGTTGTCCACCCACGACTCCGCCAGCAACCCCACCGCGCCATTGGCTTCTGCATGCGCCATACGCGGCGCCCACAACCGCAGCTGTGCCGTCTGCGGTTTGTTGGGATCCGCCCCACTGACATCGACGACCAGGGTATCCGTCTCCGGCTGCACGTAAATCGTTGCCTGCATGCCGCCGCCCTGCTCGCGCATCTCGCCGTCGTACAAATCGAGCCTTCCGGAATAATCCGCAGCCGCCGTCAGCGCAGAGAGACCGGGAATTACCAACTGTCCCGGAGAAAGGCGATCGGGCAGCGTATCGGCGCGGTTCAGTTGAGCCGTCAATCCGTCGGCCGACCATACTGCGACCCCGAGGCGGCCATTCCCCAGCGGCATGGCTTCGCTGGCGTCGGTGTTAGGCCGCCCAAGAAAGATGTCCGAGCGGTGAAGAACCCCAGGCACATCAATATGGAAACTCCCATCGTGCCAGGCCGTGGAGGCGGCCGGAGACGTTGAAGCACCCAGCGCGTGGAAGGTGCAGAGCCCGGCCAACAGTCCTGCCGACAATCGAAACGATGTTGTTCTCATGCTCGCTCCTGATCG
>JBAUZR010000639.1:0-7504 GCA_049585375.1 Acidobacteriaceae bacterium | reverse complement strand
GATCAATTCCACCTGATTGCTCCCGACTATATCGGCTTTGGCCACTCTGACGCCCCATCGAGAAGTGAATACGAGTACACCTTCGATAACCTTGCAGCAGATGTGCGCGGTCTGCTCGATCAACTCGGTCTCACGTCGTACATTCTCTACATGCAGGATTACGGCGGCCCGGTAGGCTTTCGCCTCTTCGCTGCAAAGCCAGAGCAGGTCAGCGGATTCATCATTCAGAACGCCAATGCCTACATGGAAGGCGTAGGAGACGCGCCCAAGAGGGTGTTGATGCCGCTGTGGGAGAAGCGCACGCCTGAGACCGAGAAGCCCGCGCGTGACTTTGTCGGTATGGAAGGCACGAAGTTCCACTGGCTCGTCGGCGCAAAGGATCCCGAGGCCATAAATCCGGATAACTGGGTACTCGATCAAGCACTACTCGATCGTCCTGGCGTGCAGGACTACCAGGTTGACCTGCTGGAGAACTACAAATTCAACATCTCACTCTATCCGGAGTGGCAGGCTGCTTTCCGCGCGTACAAGCCCCGAACACTGATTGCCTGGGGCAGGAAGGACCCGTTCTTCGTGCCACCCGGAGCCGAGGCGTACCTGCGTGATCTGCCAGAAGCGAAGCTCGTTTGGCTGGATGCCGGGCACTTTGTACTCGACGAGAATGTGCATACTGTGGCGGGCGAAATTAAAGCTGTCTTCGGTCGCTAACACTCTCGCCTTGCCATCCCTCAGCGCGCGTTGAGAGTAGTTAGTTGTGTGATGCTGAAGACAATCCATGTGGTATCCAGGAACGAAAGGAATGCATGCAACGCTTCAAAGACAAACGTGTACTCGTGACAGGTTCCGGAAGAGGGATCGGTGCAGCAATCGCACGCCGATTTGCACTCGAAGGCGCCCGCGTGTATCTCACGGCTCGGAGCCACGAGGAGCTTTCCTCTACCTGCAATGAGCTGCGATCGCTCACCTCAGAAGTTGAATTTGCCTCTCTTGACCTGACAGAACCTGATGCAGCTGCGAAGCTTGCTACCTATGTGGAGCAATTGTGGGGAGGTATCGACATTCTCGTTACCAATGCTGGCGCTGCGCCACAAGGTGGCTTTTTGGAACTGAAAGACGAGGACTGGGCCACAGGGTTTGGGTTAAAACTCTTCGCAAATCTCCGAGTCATCAGGAACACCTGGACGATGCTAAAGGCCACAAGGGGCCATCTGGTCATGATCGGCGGGGGCACGGCGCGAACGCCAGAGCGCCATCTCTCACTGGTGTCGGCTGTGAACGGCGGCATTGCAGCATTATCAAAGTCGATTGCCGAGCAAGGACTCCAGGATTGCATTCATGTCAACCTGGTCCAGCCGGGCACGATCCAGACTTCACGCCGCAGGAAAATGATGGAGAAGCTTGCGGCACAGGAAGGCATTGAGTATGCCGAGTATCTTCTTCAAGCGGCAGGGCGCTCGAAGATTTCTCGTCTTGGCGAACCAGCCGACGTTGCGGAAGCCGTCGCCTTTCTCGCAACAGAAGAGGCGAGATGGATTCACGGAGCCATCATCGATGTCGATGGTGGGCAGAACAAGGGCGTTTGAAGCACAGGATTCCCCGACGCCAGTCGTGTGTTGGTATCGGTTGATCTGCAGAGGATGGGGAAGATGAGCGAGATGCGCGAGGAACTGACTGCAGCAGCCCAGGCTGTCTTGCCACAACCTGCTCCTTCGTCGACCCCGGATGTCGAGTTTCGTCTTGATCTGGCTTTTCCCAGATTGAGCGAGGAAATGCTTGAAAGACTCGGCGCCTACGGACGGGAAGAGACCGTCCCGAAAGACACCTGTCTGTATATGTATGGTGATCGAAACACAGACATGTTTGTGGTCCTCACAGGGGAGATTGAAAGCCGGGTTCCAGTGAAAGGAGGAGGCTCAAAACGTTTCCGCTCTTTTCGTGCCGGGGAATTCACGGGCGAGCTAAACGTCTTGAACACGCAGAGATCCGTTGCCGAAGCACGAACGGCATCGACGAGCCGGCTGTTGCGAGTCTCTCGAATGAATTTGCGCACGTTGATGCGCGCTGAGGGCGATCTCGCGAACGTTATCGTTTCCGCATGCATCTGGCGTCGCATCGCCATGACCAGCGATCCATCTACGGGAGTCGTACTTCGAGGATGCGAAGGCGATCCGGATCTACTCAGCCTCCGTCGCTTTTTGGTTCGCAACTACTATCCGCACCGGATAGAAGAGTTTCCAACAAGCGATGAGCCTGGTAACGCCCTTGCTGCTACGAAGATGCCAGAAGTTGAGCTGCTGGATGGTCGCGTCCTGGTTCGGCCCGCCATTTGTAATCTCGCGGACGAACTAGGCATTACCGAGGTTCCTGAGCCTCATACGATCTATGACGTTGCTGTTGTCGGAGCAGGCCCTGCCGGCCTTGCCGCCGCGGTGTACGCAGCTTCTGAGGGCCTATCCACGATTGTGATTGAAGCAAATGCCCCTGGAGGGCAGGCCGGGACCAGCTCGAAAATTGAGAACTACCTCGGATTTCCGACTGGCGTTTCGGGGGCACGGCTGGCGAGCCGCGGCCATCTCCAGGCACTCAAATTCGGGGTTCGCTTCGCCATCTCGCGCGACGTTGTAAGCACAGCCCTGGTGGATGGCTTGCACCGGCTGAGCCTTGCTGGCGGTCTGGCTGTTTGCGCACGCTCTGTCGTGATCGCTAGCGGGGCCCGGTACAGACGACTCAACGTGAAGAACCACGAAGATTTCGAAAATAGAGGATTCTACTATGCTGCGACTGCGATGGAATCTCTGTTATGCCGCGAACGAGACATCATTGTCGTGGGAGGGGGGAATTCTGCTGGCCAAGCCTCAATCTTCCTCTCGGGGGTTGCGAGACATGTGCATCACATCATTCGCGCTTCTTCTTTGGAAAACAGTATGTCGCACTATCTGATTTCACGAATCGAACGCTCTCCGCACATCACTCTCCACACAGATACCGAAATCACCGGCCTCGAAGGTAAAGCGGCTCTTGAGTTCGTCACATGGACGAATCGGAAAACTGGCGCATCCGTACGAAAACCGATTTCCAGTGTCTTCGTCATGATCGGCGCGGAGCCAAACTCCGGTTGGGCGTACGGCACCGTCAAGCTCGATCACAAGGGATTTGTTCTCACCGGTGGTGACTGGGGATTTGAAGCCACACCGTACGCGACGAGTGTTCCCGGGGTCTACGCAGTCGGCGACGTGAGGGCCGACTCTGTGAAACGTGTTGCATCCGCGGTCGGTGAAGGTTCGGTAGTTATATCGAATATCCATCGGTATTTGGCTCAGAGACGCCTCGACTCCCCGGAACATGGAAGCTTCAATTCCCGACGTGTTCGTCTCGCAGGAGGCGGAGCGCTAATCTCTCAACTCAAAGAGGACATTGCAGTGAACCGCCTATCGAATAACATCCTTGCCGCCATCCTTGTTGCAGGCACGGCACAAGCCGCGCCTATCCCTTCGACCAACGCTACGACGACCTATCATCGCGTGCGGGTCGACGGCATCGAAATCTTCTACCGAGAGGCCGGCCCTGAGAACGCTCCAACCATTGTGCTCTTGCATGGCTTCCCGTCGTCTTCGCGCGAATTTGACACGCTCATTCCCCTGCTTGCGACAAGATATCATCTGATTGCTCCTGATTATCCCGGATTTGGCTTGAGCGACGCGCCCTCACCCACCGCCTATACTTACACGTTCGATCATCTCGCCCAGACAATGAGTGATCTTCTGGGAAAGCTGAAGGTCACGAACTATACCTTATATCTTCACGACTACGGCGCGCCGATCGGCTTCCGCATCATTCTGACGCACCCCGATCAACTGCATGCGCTCATCATTCAAAATGGCAATATCTATAGAGCAGGCCTCGGAGCTAAATGGGCTAAGATCGCGGAATTCTGGGCGGATCCCAAAGCTCATCCTGAGGTGCTTAACGCGTTTCTTTCGTTCGATGCCACCAGGGAGCGCCACATCGCCGGCACATCCCATCCGGACCGCTACGATCCGGATAGTTGGATCGACGAGTATGCCGGCCTGTCGCGGCCCGGTCAGCGGGAGATCCAGAGAGACCTGCTCTATGACTACCGGACCAACGTCGCTTCCTACCCGAAATGGCAGGCCTGGCTCCGCGACCATCAGCCCCCGACCCTCGTGGTCTGGGGCAAGAACGACCCTTCCTTTATAGCGCCGGGCGCGGAAGCCTTCAGGCTAGATCTTCCGAATGCGGAGATCCATCTGCTCGACGCTGGGCACTTCGCACTGGACGAAAAGACTGACGAGATTGCCGCTCTGATCCTCCAGTTCATGTCCAAACATCCTGGCTAAGGGCCTTGTCGCCACAGTGGAGGATCAATTTCCACGTCGACAGGTTGTTCGCACCTATTTCAAGGTTCTTTCTATGAGCGCATCTACTGTGGAATTCACCCAGGCCGCCCAAAACCACAACGCCAACCCCGCCGACGCTCTTGAAGAGGTGACGACACTTATGTCCGAGCGGCTTCCATACTTTCACCGCGTTGCTCTGCGCCGTCTGAACAACATGGCCGACGCGGAAGACGCTGTGCAGGATGCGTTCCTGTCGGCATGGAAGAATCTCGATAAGTTCAGAGGACAGGCTCGGATGTCCACGTGGATGACGGTAGTTGTGATGAACTCTGCGCGGATGATAGCCCGTAAACGTGCCCGTTTCCCTGTGTCACTGGAATGCCAGGATCTCGCCGATGACAGCATTTCACTCCTTGAGACACTCCCCGACCTGGGGCTGGATCCTGAGACGGAGGTTCGCCGTGACGAGCTCCGCCAGCGGCTGGCGGGATTAGCCGAACTCCTTTCGCCCCGTCTGCGCGAAGTCGTCCATCTTGGCATCAAAGGGCTCAGCTTGCGAGAAGCGGCTGAAGAATTAGGTGTGAGTATTTCGGCTGTCAAATCGCGCGCCATGCGCGCGCGCGCAGAGCTGCGCCGGCTGGACCGCTCTCAGCCCGTTGGAGTCATCGGCTCGGCGCCTGGTCCGCCGAAATGCGATAGCCACCGCGCGCGCCGTTAGAGTCTCTCTGGACCATTGCGTTGCCAGCTTCATTCTGGATACTCACCCAAGACGAAGCCTGCCTGGCTTTCCACGCCAACCATCGGCGAATAAGTAGGTGCTGCGCTGCGGATCTTTCTCAAGGTCCGGAAAGAGCTCGCATCCGGTGACGTAGGACCGCTGATGCTCTGCGGGCCCGCTTCAGGCATCGCGCCACCGGCTTTTCATGCACACAATTACCTCTCGCGGGCTCAGTTGCAGGCTCTGGCTTGCCTGTCTGCGGCCATTGTCGACGAGAGGAAAGAACCCTCCTGACATTCCCGGATGGCTGGAATGATAAGCCGAGGCTCAAAGGCCGGTGTCAAGGCTCCTGACCGCGAAGCGGCGCGCACAGCGCGGCCTTGACCCCGGCCGGGCCTCGGCTACGCTGCCATTATCCCGGGAATGTCAGCTCTGGTCTGGGTTACATACCTGGACCAAATCCGTGACCGATCTCGTGCTCCTGGGCGGGCCTTTGCTCTGCGGCTTGTTCGATGGGGTGTGAGATTGGTGTCTGTTGAATGGCGGGAGCGTGCGACACGTCGCGACTGAGCGCGGTTCCGAGAGCAGTTGCGTCGTTCGTGAAGATTTGAGCGTCGAGTGCGCCGCGCGAGACGGCGACGTAGGCCATGCGGCTGTTGAGCAGGTCTTTCGCTCACTGGAGCCGGTGCAGAAATCTCAGTAGACGCCCGGAATGAGCCGCTTTGTGGTGTGGCTGTAGTCCTCGTACTCGGATCCAAAGGCCAGGCGCAGGGCCGTCTCTTCGACATGAATGCGATACAGGACCGCGAGTGTGGGCGGAATGAGGACCACGGCAAAGCAGGCCCAGGTGCGCGTGTGCAGTGCGAAGCCGAGAAGAATCAGTTCGAGGCCGAGATAGGAAGGGTGACGGACAAGGCGATAGAGCCCGCTGCGCTGGAGTCTCTGCCCGGTCCGCATCGCTACGTTCGCGCTGAAGGCTCGTCCCAGGGTAAAGATAGCCACGGCCCGAACCACCATGCCGAGAATCACAATCCCCAAAGCCGCGGGCCGCAACCAGCTGTGACTGCCCGGCATGTCGACAGGGAGGAAGCTGTGCATCCACTCGTCGGCTTTGAACGACGCAATGATCACGACCCAGAGAATGATCTGCGTTCCCCGATCCTGGATTTTGCCCCGGCCTCGCCAGGTGGTCGTGAGGATCGCGACGAGGACTTCCCCAACGAGCCATACGGTTGTAAGCGCATTGAAAAAGAATTCGAGGTTCATGACGGCTCTCGCCCTGAATGCTCACAAAAGAATGGCTTTCACGTAACGGCCGGCGCCGCAGCGGACTGCGGCGTTATTTCCGGGTCAGGCGCAGCTCGATCATCAGGCGCTCGTTGCCTTTGTCATCGATGAGGTAATGGCGGTGGAGGAGGACGCGGCCGTTGTCTTCAAGATGCGCGCGCGCGACGGTTTTGCGACCGGGATCATCGGGATCGAGGTCCGTGGCCCACAGGACGATGTTTTTGCCGTCGAAGGTTCCATCGCTCTGGCGAATCGACATCGTCGTCTGCCGCGAATCGAACCAGACTGTGGTGAAGCGGTTGGTTTTGGAATCGAAGCCGGAGATGCCGGTGCCCGTACCCCTGGTTCCGTCAGCATTGAAGAAGGTGAAATCCGATTCCAGGAACTTGCCATCCTGGACCATGTACTGCCGGCACTCGCCTTTGGAGATCCTGGGCGGACCGCTCCTGGGGAAGAAGGTTTTAACGACGTCCCAGTTGCCGACGAACTGCGCCAGCAGCTTTTGCCCGGCGCCCGGCGCGTTGGGCGGTTCGTACTGGTTGTGAGTCTGCTGAGCGACGGCGGGGGACAGCCCGACGGCCGCAGTGGTTATCAGCATCAGGGCGACGATCCATTTCCTCATAGCGCGGGATGATATGCGAAAGACGCGGAGATTGCACGCGCCAGCATCGTTCCTCCCCGGGTATACTCTTCACGCCGAGGAGTCCCATGCTTCTGCTTGCTGCTTGTCTCACAGGGCTCGTCGCCGGACTGCGATCGATGCTGGCGCCGGCGCTCACGAGCTGGTTCGCCTGGCTGGGCGTGCTGCCGGTGTCGCGGACGCCGCTGGCCTTTATGGGCTCGGGCGTCGCAGTGGCCGTCTTCAGCGCGCTGGCGGTGGGGGAACTGATCGCGGACAAGCTGCCGCGGACGCCGAGCCGCAAACAGCCGCCGGGGTTCGTGGCGCGGATCGTCACCGGTAGCCTTGTGGGCGCGACCCTGGGAGCTGCGGGACATCTTCTCGTGGCCGGCCTGGTGCTCGGCGTATGCGGTGCGGTGATCGGCACGCTGGGCGGGGCGGCGGCTCGCGGAAAGCTGGCCCGGGCGTTCGGCCGCGATCTGCCGGCGGCGCTGCTCGAGGACATGGCGGCCATCCTGATCG
>JBAUZR010000638.1:0-3431 GCA_049585375.1 Acidobacteriaceae bacterium | reverse complement strand
ACCATGCGCAGCGGCATCTTTATGAAGGCCTTTACGGACAAGGGCCGTCTGAGCGATCTTCTCATCAACACGCCGGTACACATTATTCTGGAAAGCCGGGCCGCGCTGATGGGCGCCGCAGCCTACGCCGAGGCTCGTGCAGCGGAGATCAGCGGGAAATCTGTGCGAGCCGCCTCGCGCTGATTCAGAACCGGAGATCGCAATTCACGCTGCTCTGCTTCCGGTGCTGTGCATCGTCTTTGTCGCGGCCCTCATTCGCTCAGCATTCGGATTCGGTGAAGCGCTGATCGCGGTTCCCCTTCTTGCTTTCTGCATTCCCCTCCAGGCCGCGGCGCCACTCGCCGTGCTGTTGTCAATTACCATCGCTGCGATTGTCGTCATCCAGGACTGGAAACAGATTCACTTCCAGAGCGCCGGATGGCTGTTGCTTGCGACTCTTCCCGGCCTTCCTCTGGGGCTTCTGCTTCTGGCCAGCGGGCATCAGCGCCTGGCGCGTGGTTTGCTGGGAGCTGTGATCGCCGGGTTTGCGGGCTGGTCGCTGGCCCGCCAAGCCAGCGTCCAGCCGCCCCGGGACAGTCGTGCCTGGCTGGCCGTCTGCGGTTTTTGTGCCGGCGTGCTGGGCGGCGCGTACGGCATGAACGGGCCGCCCCTGGTTATCTATGGCTCGCTGCGCCGATGGTCGCCCCAACAGTTTCGGGCGACCCTGCAGGCTTACTTTCTACCGGCCAGCCTGCTGGCGATGGCAGGATTCCGTGCGACTGGCCTGTGGACTCCGGTAGTGACGCACGATTATTGGTTCTCTCTGCCTGCTCTCGTACCGGCACTCTTTCTGGGACGGCTGATCAACCATCGTATGCGCGGAGAGATTTATCTTCAGTTTGTCTTCGCGGGTTTGGCAGTGATCGGAGCGGTGCTGATCATCCAGGCCATTGCCGGTCGAATATAAGAGTCGACACTCCAATATGGCTGACTGTTGCGCGTGATACCGTGGGACTACCTGCGACAAAGGGCCCGAGTTCAATACACTTTCAGGAAGAGATTTCGGATCATGTCCAAGAGATTGCTCACCCTCGCTCTGTGCCTGTTCGGGCTGCTGCTCCTGACGCCGCGCCTGGCTCTGGCCCACGCCCACCTCATGTCCAGCACGCCGGCGGCGAACGCGACGGTACGCGGGCCGCAGGTCAGCTTCGAGCTTCGGTATAACTCACGTGTGGACGGGCAGCATTCCGTTCTCATTCTGGTCATGCCTGACAATCGAACCGAGACGCTGACGCTCGATCGCCAAAGCGCTGCCACGAATCTGAACACGCATGCCACCCTGCACCCGGGCCACTATACGATCCGCTGGCAGGCGCTCTCCACCGATGGCCACCTGACGCGCGGTGAAATTCCGTTCACCGTCCGCTGAGCTGCCTTGATCTGGTTCGTCCGCGACTTCGATCTCCTCTCGCTGCTGCTCCGGGCCGTCTCCTTTAGTTTGGAGGCGCTGACCTTTGGCGCCCTCTTCTTCCTGATCGTCGCAGGTCGCCCCGCGCAGCTGTCTGAACCGGCAGAAAAGCTGTTGCGGCGCATCGCCGGCTGGTTTGCCCTGGCGCTCGCGGCAACGCAGCTGTCGCTTCTCACCACCACGTCCGCTGTGCTGATGGGTAGCAATTCCGGTATCGCGCTGCGCGATCTGCTCGGTGCGGACTATTTCCTCTCCGGGTCGATCTTCATTGCGGCAGCGCTGCTGCTGTTTGTGCTGCTGCGATGGGTTCGCCGTCTCCTGCCTGCGGTCCTGGTGGCTCTGGCAGCACTGGCGGCCTCGGTTTCGCTCAGTCACGCCGCTTCCCGCATGGATCATCGCGTGCCGCTTTTCATCCTGACCGCCGGTCACCATCTGGGCATGGCGGCGTGGCTTGGGGCGCTCCCATTTCTCCTGATCGCGCTTCGGTGCACGGATGATGCCCTCGTCGCCCGCAGCATGGCGCGGCGGTTCTCCGCGATGGCGCTGATCAGCGTAGCGGTCCTGATCGCGGCGGGCGCGGGCCTCTCATGGTTTTACACCGGATCGTGGCAGGGGCTCTACGGCACCTCTTATGGAATTCTGCTCCTGGCCAAGATCGTGCTCACGCTGGCGATTCTTACCCTGGGGGCGGGTAATTTCCTGGCCCTGCGCCGTGTGGAGCGCGATCCTGCGCCCTTGCTGGTTCGCCTGCGCCGCTTCAGCGAGGCGGAGCTGGGCCTGGGGTTCACGGTGATTCTGGCAGCTGCCTCGCTCACCGCCCAATCGCCCTCAGTGGACGAAACTCCGCAGGACATCCTCAGCGGCCACCAGATTGTGCAGCGGATGGAATGGCGCTGGCCGAGTTTCCACACCCCGGCCTTCGCGCACCTGGCCCCACCCACGCCGCTCAGCGTGGCGGTGCGGGAAGCGACCTACACCGGGGGCAGCGCCAGCGATGCCAACGATCGTGCCTGGTCGGAGTACAACCATCACTGGGCTGGGCTGATGGTGCTGCTGGCGGGAGCGCTGGCTCTCGTCGCCCGTATCCCGGGCCAGAAGTGGGCGCGCCACTGGCCGCTGCTCTTCCTGGGGCTGTCGGTTTTTATCCTGATCCGCGCCGATCCGGAGTGCTGGCCGCTGGGGCCGCGTCCCTTCTGGGCGAGCTTCACCGCGCCAGACGTCCTCGAGCATCGCCTTTACGGGTTGCTCATTGCGGCGTTTGCATTCTTTGAATGGGGCGTGCAGACGGGCCGCCTGCACTGGGCGCGCGCGCGCTATGTGTTCCCGCTTCTGTGTGCGGCTGGAGGCGCGTTGCTGCTGACGCATACCCATGCTCTGGGCGAGGGAACCGATGAGGTCTTCGCGGAAATGAGCCACACGCCCATGGCCATCCTGGGCTCTGTGGCCGGATGGAGCCGCTGGCTCGAACTGCGCCTCGACAGCGGCGCGCCGCAGGAGTCCCTGCAGCGTCCGCGGCGCATCGCTGCGTGGGTATGGCCCGTCTGTCTCGTCCTGATCGGACTTCTGTTGCTGAATTACCGCGAATCCTGACAGGCCGGTGCGAACCTGGTTGAATACTCATCCGGAGCTCTTCGATCTTCGATAATTGGAGCGTGGCCCAGGCGCGTCCGTCCGAACCGAAGTCTCCTTCCACCAATGCCGCGCTGCTGCGCGAGTATGTTGCCTATCTGCGCGTGGAAAAGGGACTGCGGCCGCTTTCCTGCGAGGCGTACGAACGCGATCTGCTGCAGTTCGCCGAGTTCCTTGAAGATCATGCGGCAACCTATCTGGACGCTGCGCAGGCACTGGTCGCCGGTTTCCTGGAACATCTGGCGAAGCACAATGTTGAGTCGCGATCCGCGGCGCGCAAGCTTTCGTGCCTGCGCGGCTTCTATCGCTGGCTGTTGCTGGACAAGCGCATCCGCCGCGATCCGACTCTGAATCT